>JADGAZ010000004.1 GCA_015231755.1 Magnetococcales bacterium
CGCCGGGGCCGCTTGCGCCGGGGCCAGGGCCGGGGCCGCCGTCTTGCTCGCAGGCTGCGCCGGGGCCGAAGATTTGGCTTCAGGCGACGCCGGGGCCGCCGTCTTGCTCGCGGGCTGCGCCGGGACCGCTTGCGCCGGGGCCGGGGCCGCCGTCTTGCTCGCAGGCTGCGCCAGGGCCGAAGATTTGGCTTCAGGCGACGCCGGGGCCGGAGACTTGCCCGCAGGCTGCGCCGGGGCAGCTTGCGCCGGGGCAGCCGTCTTGCTCGCGGGCTGCGTCGGGGACGCCGAGGCCGGAGATTTGGCTTCAGGCTGGGCCGGGGCCGGAGATTTGGCTTCAGGGGACGCCGGGGCCGCCGGGGCGGATTGGGCGGACGCCGGGGGTTTGGACGCGGTCGCCAGCCAAAGGGTGAAGCCTTCCGCGTTTTTCTCCTTGCGGGTCACCCATTTCGCCAACGACTGCTCCAGGAGTTCATCATGCCCCTGATACTCGCAGGAAAACAGGGTCTCCCGGGCCGTGGCCTGCACCACCTGGGGATCCTTGACCCCTGGAATGGCCTTCAAGGCGTTCAAAAACTCGGTGAGCCGGGCCAGTTGCGCCTCATGGATCACCCGCAAACGCAGTTGATGTTTCATGCCCGGCTGCACCGCGTGCCCGCCGAGCCACTGTTCCACCGCCTGCTGAACCAGTTTGCCCGCCACCACAGGATACAAGGCGGTGGCGAGTTCTTCGGGAGTGGCCCCGCTTTTTTCCTCCCGGGCCTGAAAGGTGACAGGGGCGCTGTTGGGACGACTCACCACCAAGGTGCCGGAAACCCGCAGCCGGGCACCCCCCTTGCTGGCGGTCAACGGGGTGGATTCGGCCTTCACCACCCAGGCGTCCGAGGCGCCATAACGGGTGGAGGCCCAGTTCAACACCTCCGGATCCCCCTTCAGGGCCTTGTCCCAGTTCAGATGGGTCAAATCCTCCACATCCCCCAAAGGCTGCAACAACGATACCCCGTGTTCCTGCGCCACGTTGGGCATGGCCTTCCACAACCAAGTGGAAGGCCCTTCGGTGGCCTCCTCACGGGCGATCAGTAGCGCCAGCGGATAGGCCACCTCCCCGTGGGGAATCCCCTCCTTGACCAAGGCCGCCGTCACCTCCTTGCGGGAAAAAAACAGATCCACGGTCATGTCGAGCCGGTCGCCGACCTGTTTCTTGCTGCGCACCACAGTCCGTTCGGTCAGCCGTTTGGACTCCTTGAGCAAACCGGCAAGAAACTCCTTGCGGGCTTCCCGTTCCGGGGTGGGGAGCATGCGCTTGAACAGCCGTTGCAATCCCTCCCTCTGGGCCTGGGCCACGCCGGCATCCTGCATCACCTCGACGCTCTTGCCTCCCAGAAGCAACGAAATCTCCACATGACGCACCTCGTAAATCGATCCGCTTCCGGTCTCCGGCGCAGCCGACCACGCCACGGAACCCGGCATCAGCATCAAAACCCACAACACGATCAGCCACCACCCGGGAAACCAGCGGCCAGGACCGGAAAAATTGTTCATGATTGACCAGACTCCCCCATTTTGAATTCGATCATTCCACATCTCGTCCGGCTAGTGTACCCTTTCCGGATCAAAAAGACCAAACCCCCTTTGCACCGAAGGATGCATCCGCCCCATGTCCGCCACCGAAACTCCCGGCTTCACCCCTCCAGGGGACAGACCTTCCCTCACCTACCGCGATGCGGGCGTCGATATCGACGCGGGCAATCAAGTGGTCCACCTGATCCGTGACGCGGTGGCCTCCACCCGTCGTCCCGGCGTGCTGGGAGGTCTGGGGGGCTTTGGCGCCCTGTTCCGGCCCGAATGGCAAAAATTCACCGATCCCCTGCTGGTCTCCTCCACCGATGGGGTGGGCACCAAACTCAAACTGGCCTTCCTCACCGGTCGTCACGATACGGTGGGCATCGATCTGGTGGCCATGTCGGTGAACGATCTGGTGGTGCAAGGGGCCGAACCCCTCTTCTTTCTCGATTATTTCGCAACCGGCACCCTGAATCCAGAAGTGGCCGCCATGGTGATTCAGGGCATTGCCGCCGGCTGCCGTCAGGCGGGTTGCGCCCTGGTGGGAGGGGAAACCGCTGAAATGCCCTCCTTCTATCCCCCCGGCGAATACGATCTGGCGGGCTTCGCGGTCGGCATCGTGGATCGGCCCAAGCTGATCGACGGCTCCCGGATCACCCCCGGCGACGCGGTGATCGGCATCGCCTCCTCCGGTCCCCACTCCAACGGCTACTCCCTGATCCGGCGTCTGGTGATGGAACCCCACGGACCCGGCCTCAACGCCCCCTTCACCACACCCGAAGGGACAAAAACCCTCGGCGAGGTGTTGTTGACCCCGACGCGGATCTATGTCAAGGCGGTCTTGGAGCTGGCCAAACAGGTCACGGTCAAAGGACTGGTCCACATCACCGGTGGCGGATTCACCGAAAACATCCCCCGGGTCCTGCCGGATGGCACATCGGTCATTTTGGACGCAAAAAGCTGGCCCCGTCCAGCCATTTTCGACCTGTTGCAGCAATTGGGCAACATCGAGGAATCCGAGATGAATCGCACCTTCAATTGTGGACTGGGCATGGTGGCGGTGGTGGCGGAAACCGAATGCGCCGCAGCCCTGGCCAGCTTGAACGCTTCCGGAGAACAGGCCTGGCGCATCGGTTCGGTGGTGGCCCAGGCCAGCGCAGAGGATGCGCGGGTGATCATCCATGGCTGAACCCCTTCTGGCCGTCGGTGTGTTGATTTCGGGCAGCGGCAGCAATCTCCAGGCCCTGATCGACCGGATGGCGGATGGCACGATTCCGGCCCGCATCACCCTGGTGATCAGCAATCAGGCGGACGCCTATGGTCTGGAACGGGCCCAAATGGCGGGCATCCCCACCCGGGTGATCCACCACCAAGCCTTCCCGGACCGCCAAAGCTTTGAACAGGCCATGATCACCGCCTTGCAAGAGGCGGGAGTGGAACTGGTCTGTCTGGCTGGATTCATGCGGGTGCTGACCCCCTGTTTCATTCGCGCCTTTGAAGGGCGACTGCTCAACATCCATCCCGCCCTGCTGCCCGCCTTTCCCGGTCTGCACGTGCAACAGCGGGCCATCGACTCGGGGGCGCGTTTTTCCGGGGCCACGGTCCATTTCGTCACCGAAGAGGTGGATGCCGGTCCCATCGTGGCCCAGGCCGTGGTTCCAATCCTCGACCACGACACGGCCCAGACCCTGGCCGCCCGCATCCTCAGGCAAGAACACCGCATCTATCCCATGGCCGTCTCCCTGTTCGCCCGAAAACGCCTGCACATTTCAGGACAACGGGTCCACATCCTGGATGGCCGGGAAGAACCGGAAGCGGCGTTGATCGTTCCCACACCGGAGCCGTAACCCCTCGCCCAAAAAAAAGGGGTCCGGAGAACACTCTTCCCCGGACCCCTTGTTCATGAATGTTGTCAACCAATCCAGCCAACAGCCTGTCGAGCATCCGCGTCGCCAACCGCTTGTCACGCGGCGACCGACCACTCGGCGGCCAACGCTTCGGCGCAGGCCAGCTCTGCCGGAGTCATCTCTTCGGCGGACAGTTGCAGATTTTCCAAAGCATCCGCCAGTCCCCCATGGGCGGCCAGCAGAAACCACGCCCGGGCCTGCACCATCTCCCGGGTCACCCCGTCACCGGTGGCATACAAAATGCCCAGATTGTTCTGAGCCTTGGGATCCCCCTGGCGGGCGGCGGCCAGAAACCAAGCGGCAGCGGTGGCCGGATCCGGCTCCACTCCCAATCCTTCCAGGTACATGGTCCCCAGATCATGCTGGGCCGGCGCATACCCCTGCCCGGCGGATTGACGATGCCAATGCAAGGCCATGTCGTAATCCAGAGGCACTTCCACCCCTTCCAGGTACATGGCCGCGAGATTGTGCTGGGCCTTGGCATCGCCCCATTCGGCCAAAGTGGACAAGGTGGCGGCATACTCCCCCTCGTCGAGGTTGTAAAGGCCGTTCATATGGATGGATGGATTGGAAAGAAGCGTGTCAACGTTCAATACCGTGCAACCGCCTTGGGTTCCTCTGTTGACAAAAAATGATGAATCAACGACATTCCCCAACGTCAACAGCACAAACAAGCAACAAACAGGCCAAAAAAGCAACCCGCATCTCCATTCCTTCGGCTTCCAGGGCGCATGGGTGCTGATTTCTGTTGAGAAAAGGCAAGGACAGAAAGGAAACCTTAATGCGGCATGACCAGCGCCATCAAAGCCAAAAAACGACCGGGGATTGCCAAGCCAAACAAACGCCTGACAATCCCCGGCCCTGACCCGTCACCCCCTCGTCATTTGAGGGCGTCGATCGTGGCAATGACCGAATCGTTGGTTTGACCCGCGGGCAGCACCACACCCGTATCAATGGTGGAGCCGCCATTCAAGCGCCGCAAGATCAATACCCCGTCCGTGGCATCCACGACGCCGCTTTTGTCCACATCCAATTTCAGACCAGCCCCTTCGATGCTGGCCTTGACCGAAGCATTATCCTGCCCGGCAGGCAACACCACTCCGGTATCGATGGAAGAGGCCCCGTTCAACCGTCTCAGAATCAACACCCCATCCGAAGCATCCGTTCCAGCACTCTTGTCCACATTCAAGGTACCGGCATTGGACGATGCGTTGGTGAGGTTCGCGGAACAATTGACGCTGGTTCCACCGCTGACCCCGGCACAACTCCAGGTCCAAGGTCCGGTACCGGATACCGCGGAAGCGGTACCGGTGGCACACAGATTGGCGGCGGGAGCGGTGGCCACGGTCTGGTTATGGGCGGTTCCGCAGACGCCGTTCGCGGTGCCACTCACCGAACGCACCGCCGCGGCCGCGTCCATGGCGCCATAACCCCAGGCATCATTCGGATTGGTCGGCATCTCGACCCCGGAGGCGTAGGTGGGCAGATTGGCCGCCTGGGTATAGGTGTTGCTCTGCAAGGAAGTAAAAAGATGCCGCTTCGCTTCCTCCGGTGTGAGCTGCGGATTGGCCTGGAGCATCAACGCCACGGTTCCCGTCACATGGGGGGTGGCCATGCTGGTTCCCATGTAGGCCACATGCACTCCATCCGCCTCCACGTCAGACGCGGTCGCGGCCGCCGTGGCCGCCTTGGACAGGCTGGACATGATATAAGAACCCGGCGCGGTCAAATCCGGTTTCATGACCGGTTTTTTGCATTCGTCGGCGTTCTTCTGCCCCGCGGTGGTGTTGATATCGACGTATTTGGCGTTGGCGCTGCACACACGACGGGGACCGCGACTACTGAAGCCCCCCACATCTCCCAAGGGGCCGTTGTCGGCATTCTTGTCGGTCTCCCCGGAGGCCGTGCTCCAGACATAATTGGTGTTCAAGGCGGCCACGGCGATGGCCCGACGGGCGCTGGCCGAATCCGTGAGAATCCCTTTGGTGACCGCGGTCTTGTAGGTGCCGGTAAACACCGCGCCGGATTCGGTCTCGCCGCAAATGACGCCAAGCTTTTCGTTGGCCACCGGTACGGCGTCCGCACGAATGTTGAGGGTCCAGTTGCCGGTCGCCAAGGCATTGGTGCCTTTGCCCAAGGTGATCAGATACTGACGATCCCCGTTGGCGGAACTCGGCGCCGACGACGTGACATTGATCTTGCCGCAACCGACGGCATCGTAATCGGTCAAGGCGTTGCCAGCGGTGGTATAGGCGGTGGTGGTGCCGTTCGGGCAGACCAGTTGCACCGCATACTGATTGTCTCCGTTGCTCCAGAACTCCAATTTCTCTTCGGTGCGACCCGCCGGAATGGAAAAAGTCACCCCTACGGTTTGATCCTGGGTCATCGGGGCGAGTTCGGCGCGAATCGCCGCGTTGCCTTCATTGCCCGCCGCCGCCACCACGATCACGCCAGCCCCGGAAACGTTGTCGATACCCTTCTGGAAACTGCCCGTGCCGTCCCGGCTCCCAAAATAAGAACCCAGACTCAAATTGATCACCAACGGCTTGTTGAGCTGCTTGGCGACCCGTGTCATCCAGGAGATGGCGTCAAGCACCGGATCCCCGTTGGCCGCGACCGACTTGTCCAGGGCGTTGGCCACCAGCAGACCCGCCTCGGGAGCCACGCCGACGAAGCGTCCCGCCGCTTTCGCGTTGCCCGTGCCGCCACCGCTTCCAGCGGCAATGCCAGCCACATGGGTGCCGTGATTGTTGTTGTCATCCGGATTGCAGGCGCTGGTGCCGCTGGCGGTGGTGTCCAGCACCTGATTGATCGCCGCCGTGTCACACTCGGCGCCATACAACGCCGCGCCATCCGCGCCCGTGGGGGGAGTGGCACCGGTGACAGTGCGCTGATTCCACAACCGCACGATGCGGGTTTTGCCGTTGGCATCCCGGAAATCCCCATGATTGATATCAATACCGGAATCGATGACCCCCACCAGCACATCCTTGCCGGTGTTCCCCCCCCACCCTTGCGCCAACGAACCGGTACGCAGTTGATCGGCCTTGATGAAGGGCACACTCTTGTGCAAACGGGCAACCGGACGACTGGGGGTTTCCAGCCGCAGCACCTCCGGAAGGGCCGCCACTTGCGCTAGGCGGTTGATGGGAATCAAAACCGTCGCCACATCCCCCAATACGGAACGGACCACCACATCCAAAGCGCGCATGGCCACCAGTCCGTTGCCGGAAAATTGCACCGTGGCGGCCACCAGATCCTGTTTGTCCTCTGCCGCCCGCAGGGGATGGCTGCCGGAAGGGGGCGTGTAGGCCCGCAACTTGGAAGCGAGACCCGCATCCAGTTTATGGCTGGATTCGGCCCAGGCCGTTGTACTCACCGCAAGACTCAACACGGAGATGCCAAGAAGACGCCATAAAAACATATCCATTTCTCCCAATAGGGGGCCCTTTCAACAGGACCATTCTTGCCAATTCTATCGAGGGCCGCATCACATGGCCATCCATTAAGACCATTCCTTAAAGTCCATGCACCGTCAAACCGATTCCTCTCAGGAATAATTAAGCAGGCAGATGATAATGGCCCATTCAAAAGAATCAAGTCCATTTGCGGACAATCGGCACAGAAACCCCAAAAAAGAGAAGACACCTGTCAGAATTTTTCTCCACACCAATACGTACCAATCATTAACACGGACTCACACATCGGCACCCAGCTTGCCTGTCTGATCCGCATCGGATTGCAGCAAAGCGATACGCCGGTGTATTCATCCCCAAAAAAAACGCCGCCCGTGCAGACAACGCACGGGCGGCGACAATACTTCCAATCGTCCAGCCTTCTCTTCGACAACGGCTGGCGTGCCGATTCGGCACACCGTTGCCTCAACCCAGGCCGCACATTCCGCCGGCGCAACCACCGGACGCGCAAGGAGGCGGCGAGGCAGAGGGGGCCGCGCTGCGGGAGCCGGCGACCTGCACTCCACCGGTGGACAGGATCTTGCGAACCTTTTCCGCGCCACACTCCGGGCAGACACGCACCGGGGGGGCGGACATGGGATGATCCTGCTCGAAACGCAGGCCGCAACCATCACACTTGTAGTCGTAGAGCGTCATTTCATCACCTCACGGGAACCGTTTTGCCGATTGATCTCAACGATTCACCCGGCGTTCCACCCGGACCTTGACTTCGGGGATGATGTCGGGATGCAGACGGATGCGCACCGTGTGATCACCGAGGGTCCGAATGGGATAGGGCACATCGATGGAACCCCGGGGGGTCTCGATGCCCCGCCCCAAAAAGAAAGCGGCAATGTCGGAATTGGTGACCGAACCGAACAGTTTGTCGGAGGATCCGGCGGGACGATCCAGCACCACCTCCACGTCGGCGATCTTGGCGGCCAGGGCCTGGGCCCGCTCGAAGATCTCTTGTTGACGGGCCTCGAAGGCGAGCCGTTCCACCTCAAAGCGATCCCGATTCTTCCGGGTGGCGGGCAGAGCCTTGCCTTCCGGGATCAAGAAGTTGCGGCCATAACCGGCGCGCACCTGGACCACGGCGCCCAGATCACCCAATTTGCCAATCTTTTCCAAAAGTATCACTTCCATGGCTTATTAGCTCCCAGGGGGATTCCCCCCCTCCTTGCTGGTGCGGAAAAACCGAGTGCGAAAATCGACCCAGATATCAAACAGGCCCAGAGCCGTCACCACGAGGACGACCTGGTACCACAAAAACATGGCCAGATAGAAAAAACTCCGCACCACCCCGGAAACCGGGTAGCGGCGGAAAGCGGCCTGTACGATCGACATCCCCTGCATGAAATAGAGGATGGCCAGAACCAAAACCAGATTGGCCCCCAGCATGTGGAGAAAGCCGGAAGCGGCGAAGGCCGGCAAGGCCGCGCCGATGACCACCCAGACCAGGGGGAAAGGCAGACGCCATTCGGTCAGGTCCTCGACGGCGAACAGGGTGGTTCCTCCCCATTTGCCCACCAGGGTACGGGCTGCCAACAGGTTGCCCGCATGCAACAAAAACCACCCCGACACCACAAAGCCCGGCAGAAGCAGGGCCATGACGGCAAGCACCGGCTCCAAGACGGTACGGGCGTCGGCCAAGATTACGGCATCCCCTCCCTTCTTGGCAATGGTGGCCAGCACATGGGTCTTGAAGGTATCGAGTTTCAGCGCGGTTTCGGCCTGAAAATCGATGCCCATGAACAGCGTCCAGACAAAAAAGAGCAGCATGATGCCGACGCCCGACAAAAAGGCGACGCCCAGACAGTGGCTCACCTTCCACCCCGCCCGTACCATCCGGGCCGCCAACAGCGGGAAGCCGAAAAAGAGCAGGAAGGCGGTGAGGGGAAAACGCAGCCCATCCCCCAGGAGAAAGGCTCCCACCACGGGAATGGCCGCTCCGATCCACCCGGACCGGGAGCCACCCCACAGGGCGGTCAGGAGTACGGGCAAGGGGGCGACCATCTGCAACGGCACCAGCAGAGGCAGTCCCATGGGCAGGATCATCAAGACCAGGGCCTGCGTTCCCGCGACCACCGGATTGGTCACCCAGCCGAGGGGAGTCATGACAGGTCATCCGACCGGGTTGGGGCTACCCGGAGGCACCCCTTCATTCCGATCGACAAACGGCATGGCCCCCCGGATGACCAAGCCGTCCGGTTCACTTGACGAGGTGAGGCAACAAAGCGATGTTGCGCGCCCGTTTGATCGCCTTGCTCAGACGGCGCTGGTGAGGCGCACAGACACCGGTGATGCGGCTCGGGACGATCTTGCCGCGCTCGGTGATGAAACGAAGCAGCAGCTTGGGATCTTTGTAGTCGATCTGGAGCGCCTTGTCCGCACAGAACACGCACACCTTGCGACGGCGAAAGAAGGGACGACGGAATCCCCCGGCGGCACCGGCGGCGCCGGCAGGCCCCGCGGGACGGGCACCGGGTCCACCGGAAGCCCCACCAGCCGGACGGCCCCCCATGCGACCACCGCCACCACCGGGACGACCCGCCCCAAAGGAACGACCCGCGCCACCGAACGAACGGGCTGGCTGGGAGTCGAAAGTCGAATTGGAGTCATTGTCTTGATCGGACATGTCAAGCTTCCTCAATCCATGTTGACGCGCGGTTTGATTGCAAAGCCACACGTGATTCTAAAGGGGTCAGGACGGATCCGCGGAGGCGAGCATCCGGATCTCCATGGCGACCAGTTCCAGACGGCCCCAGCGGACCTTGCCATCCTTGACCCAACGTTTCTGATTCAGGCGTCCGGTCACCCGCAGCGTGCAACCGGGTGTCAGGGAGCGACAGCGGAGGGCGAGGTCTCCCAGAGCCATCACCGGCATGCGCGCTTCCAGACACAAGGATGAATCCGGCTGCTCGTGACGGGAACCATGTTCCATTTCCAAGAAGAGTACCGGACGGCCAGCCGGAGTCACCCGATAATCCACGGGTGCCAGGAGCTGGCCTTCCAGAAGCACCTGATTGGCCGCCGGGTGTGGGGAGTCCGGGGAGAGGCCGCATCCCGACAGAGATTCCGTCGCGACTTGGTCATCTCCCATCACACCCCCCGAAGCCCCGTTGAACCCGTGATCGCATCACAGGTCCAGGTCGTCTTCTTCCTCTTCTCCGTACTCCTCGTCGTCATCGTCCTGGGCGTCGTAATCGTCGTCGCCAGGCAAGAGGACATCGGGGGCATCGGCGGCCCGTTCACCGAACGGAGCCAGGGGAGAAGGCACCAGATTGGCCTTTTTGACACGGATGTTCTGGAATTTCAGCACATCCTCGTCGATCATCAAGCGGGCTTCCAGGTTGGCGATCAGGGGACCGCCGCCTTCCACCAGATTGAAGATGTAAAACCCCTTGGTGTTTTTCTTGAGCGGATAGGCCAATTGACGACGGCCCCACAGCTCGTTTTGAAGGATGGTTCCGCCACCGGCAGTGATGATGTCGGCCACGCGGGTGGCGACCTGTTCAACCTGTTCAGTGGTCAGATCCGGACGTACAATGAAGATGGACTCGTAAAAAGCCACGGCGCCTCCTTTCGGCTTGGTTCGTAACGGCTGGCCCCAAGGCACTCATACCCAGGAGCAAGGAGTTAATAAGGCCATGATGAAGAAAACACACCATTGTCACAGACAGGAATCCGGAAATCAAGAAAATATCCTCTTCCCCTGGAAAAATTCCCCACCGGTCTCCGGAATCGTCCCTTTTTTCACCACCCGGCAGGGAGGGGTCAGTCAGGGGAACTGGGACAGTTTCAATCTCGGGGATCATGTTTCAGACCGGCCCGACCACGTGAACACCAACCGGGAACGGCTGTTGCGCTCCCTGGCGCCCCACGGGCGGGAGTTGGCTTTGGTGAATCAAGTGCATGGAATCCGGGTCGAACGGGCGGGATGGCACGGCACCCGCCCGGACGCCGACGCGGTGGTGACCGATCGGGAGGGGGTGGTGGTGGGGGTGCTGACCGCCGATTGCGCACCGGTACTGCTGGCCGACCCGATGGCACGGGTGGTGGGAGCGGCCCACGCGGGTTGGCGCGGAGCGGTAGCCGGCATTGTGGAAAACACTATTGAAGCGATGGAGACGTTGGGCGCGGACCGAAATCGAATGCTGGCCATTATCGGTCCGTGTATCGGACCGGATTGCTATGAAGTGGACCTGACATTCCGGGATCAATTATTGAAATCCACGGAAAATAAAATGGAACAGGAGTGGCAAAAATTCTTTTCTAGGGAAAAGAAACCTGATAAAGTGAATTTCGATTTACCAGGATACGTCCTTGCACGGCTCATCAAGACCGGAATTGACGCTCGACAAATCATCAATCTGGAACAATGTACCTATGCGCTCGAATCCCTTTTCTTCAGTCACCGTCGGGCGGTCCATCGCGGACAAACCCCGTGCGGCAGACAACTCTCCGGGATCTTCCTGGTTCCGGATCGCCCATCCACTGACCGCCCTGCTTGTGGCCACGGTCCTTTTCCCCCTCGGCGCATCGACCGCCCAGGCTGACTCACCCCTGGATCGACTTATCACCAAAATCGCCATCCAGGAAAATCTCGACCCCGAACTGCTACGGGCTGTGGTGGCCACGGAATCGGATTTCAATAACGAAACCATATCCCCGGACGGGGCCGTGGGCCTGATGCAACTCATGCCGGAAACCGCACGCATTCTGGGAGTCAAAAACATCCACAACCCGGAACAGAATCTGCGCGGCGGCGCCCGTTATCTGGGCCGAATGCTCAAGCAGTTCCCCAACATCCCCCACGCGCTGGCCGCCTACAACGCCGGCCCCAAAATGGTCGAACGGTTCCAGGGTGTCCCTCCCCTGGCCGAAACCCAACGCTACGTAGGCAAGGTCTTAAGCTATTACAAAAAGAAACCCACCATCAAAAAACGTATCGATGCGGATAAAATTTTTCTTGATAAGTCCCCACTCGCCGATCCCCGGTTGAAACCTCAGAAAAACGCCCACATCGTCGCCAGGGTCGCCCCTCCGCTGCCCACACTGTCGATCCATCGCGCCAATATCCAGGCACGTCACGAACTGGTTTCGCCGAACGCCAATGGCAGACGAATTCCCCAATTCGCCCTGGCCTTGAGCGAACCGATCGAAGGAGAGAGCGTTCCGGTTTTGCGTGCCGCCCGTTGATCCCATTCTTCCTTGAACCATCGGGATTATCGGGATCTTGACCACCTTCTTGACACCGGCGATCCTCGCCTCCTGTCTAGATGAAAAAATCGGGCCAACCTGGCAAACCCTGTCACGCCAGGTTGCAACCCCGTCTCTGCTGCCGGCTGCGGTGATCGTGCCCCTGGTGCCACGGGACCGGGAGTGGGATCTGCTTTTCATCCGTCGCACCCAGACCGTCTCCCACCACAAAGGCCAGATCGCCTTTCCCGGTGGTCGCGCCGAATCCGCCGATACCACCCCCCTGGCCACCGCCCTACGGGAATTCCAGGAGGAGTTGGGCCTCGATCCGCTCCAGATGCATATTCTGGGCCGTCTGCCCCCCACGCCGACCCTGCAAACCGGTTACCTGATCCATCCTTTCGTGGGTCTGCTCCCCGCCCCGCCGATTCCGCGACCGGATCCGGCTGAAGTGGCTGGCACCCTGCTCATTCCCTTGAATGTTTTCCTGGAAAGGGTCAAACTCAACCCGGATACTCCACACTTCGACCATCAAGGCGAAGTGGTTTGGGGGGCCACAGCCAGAATCATGACACAATTCAGCGTCGCCATCTTGACGAGGTCCACATGCGCATCCTGATTTTCTTGACGCTGGGTATCGTCTCTTTAGTGGGACTCTTTTACGGTGTGCGCCTGGTATGGCTGGCCATCCATCCCGACTCGGCCCCCAAACCCCTGCCCGTACCCGACTGGTTCGATGAACGCTCCAGTCGCTGGATCCTGGTGGGCGGACTGATCGTGCTGGTGACCCTGGCCCTGGTGGACATCACCTCGACCCAGAAAGACCCCGGAGAACATCAACCCCCCCCCTCCGTCCCCTCCGTCCCGATCACACCCCGGACGCCCCACTGAAAACCGTTCAGCCCCGTTTCGCCAGCCAGTTTTGATAACAACGGGCGAAATACTCCTCCAACTGGTCGATCACCTCTCGGTCCGCCACCCCCATCACTTTGCCCATCAAAATCCGCGACGCCTCGGCCAACACCCCTTCGTCCGCCTCGATCATGGGATAACGCTTCTTGAGCCGTTTCAATCCCGCCACCGCGCTTTCCGTGGCAGGCCGGGGAATCTCCAACGGAACCTCCGGAATGACCGGTCCGACGGCCTTGTCCGACTCCCCGGCCTGTTCGCTGGCCAGAAAACGAGCGAAGCTCAGCAGCGTGCGTTGTTTTTCGGAATCCAACTCCCGCCAGATTTCCAATAACGCCTTTTTCTCCCGATCCACACTTCCCATCATCATGCCATCATCCCCTGTTCCGACTGCGTTTTACTGAAAATAATAGTCCCCGCCCGGCTCATGTCCGGCGGACAACATGGCCCCATACTGGGGCGTCTGCGGAGAACGCTCCACCACGGAGCGGCGCACCTTCAAGAACAGATCGAACCCCGTCTGTCCCGATCCCATGCCCTTCAACTGCTCGATCAGACGGGAGGCGAAAACCGAATGGCCATCCCCGCCCCCATCCATCACCGGCTCCTCGCCTCCCGAAGACATCATCATCACCGACCGCTTGGCTTGGATCTGCTCCCGAGTCAAACCGGCACTCTCGGAAGTGAAGGTGAATTCCCGGGTCAAGGTGCCGGAAAAACAGCTATCCGAAATCACCATGGTATGACGCGCCTTCACCTTGGCCAGAAAATCCGACAAATGGCGGGTGGAAATCCACTGGGAAGCACTTCCGGCACTGGCGTCGGACAACAACCAGTAGCCGTTCCCGGTCTCCGGCTGGAGATAACCGTGTCCGGCATAATAGATCAACAGATCCTGATGGGGCTTGATCTTCGATCCCACCGCCCGGAAAGCCTCCACCACCCGATCGTGGGTGGCATCCGGCATCACGATGGCCTGATACCCCCGGGCGCGCAACAAGGCCGCGATCACGTTGACATCATTCACCGGGGTATACAACGCGGGAATCGGCTCTTGATACCGATTGACCCCGATCAACAACGCGATCCGCTCCCCGGTCAAGGGCGGAAACCAGGAGTCATCCCTGCCCTCCGCACTGTCCGTGCCGGTTTCAAAGGGATTTTCCCGGTCCCGTTGCGCCAACTCCGACACAGCCCCCGCATACAGTTCGGTGCGCGCCTCCTTCTGGATCTGAATGAAATCCCGCAACACCTGCATCATCCGCTCCCGGTCCGCGCCACCTTGCTCCAACAGATCGATCAGATCCGCCTGCTGCACCGGTTCCCCATGGGCGACCCGATCCAACACATCCCCCACCGCCTGGGTCAAAGAGTCGGGACTCTCCAGATACCCCTGAATCACCGCCCCCGGATCCGTCGGAACCCTCTCGCTCCCCTCCGGTACACGATCACCACTCCCGGATCCACTCTCCCAGGGGGCAGGATCCAAAAACAACGGCCCCGGTTCCCCAACCACGACCGCCGGCATTCCCTCCGGACTCCCGCCCCCGGTCACCGCCATCGGCCCCTCCGCCACGACCACCGGCGGCGACCACTCCAAAGCCGTGGTCCCCTCCACCTGCTCGTTGACGTTGATCACCGGCACGATCCATCTGGCCTCCCGATAAGCCCCGGCCAGATCCGTGACCCGCACCGTGACCTCATAGGCGCTACGACGTTCGTAATCCAGCACACCGTCAAACAGCAGCAATTGATCCCGGTTCGGCCCGCCGATGGCAAACAGATGGGCATCCACCCCTCCGGCCACGGAAAAAACCAATCCGTCTCCGGCGTCCACATCCACCGCGCTCAACCGCCCGGCGATCAGACCGTTCACGCTGGAGGTGTTCTCCCGGAGGATCTCGGGCAATAAGGTCAGGCTGACCGGCGCTTCGTTCTGATCGGTCACGACAATGGCGAAGGTCTCCTCGCCATGGGCGCCCTGGAGATCCGTGGCCCGCACCGTGACCGAATAGCGATCCCGGCTCTCGAAATCCAACCGTTCCCCCACCATGTACAATTGCCCGGAGTCCGCTCCTCCCAACCGGAATACGGCGCTGTCCGCCCCATCGACCAGGGAATAAACCACCCGATCCCCGGTATCCACCTCGATGGCAGACAACACGCCGATCAGAACACCCTGGGTGGTATCGGTATTTTCGACAATGGAGGCGGAACTCAACGTCAGATCACGGGGAGGATCGTTGCCGGGGGTGACCTGAATCCGCTTCACCCCCACCAAAGGATCCGCCACGCCGTCACTCACCACCACCGTGAGGGTGAAATCCCGATCGTGGTCCAGGGCCGGCATGAACGTCAATCCCGCCAGCATGGCGTTGACCTGATCCGGAGATCCCGCCAGCGTCCATGCGGTACCGTCACCGGTCAAATCCACGCCGGTCTGGGTACGAAACAACAACCGTCCCGCCGCGCCTTCGGAAAGGGTCAAGGTGGTGGTCACACGGGGGCTGTCGTCGGTGATGACGATGCTGTCCAACGCCAGAAACGGATCATCCTCCACCATGGATTCGGCCGTATCCAGATGGGTGGCCGTGGGAGGGGTGTTCACGGCGATCATGGAGATGGGCTTGGCACCGATCACATTCGGGGTTACGCCATCCCCAACCGTGGTGATCAGGGTGAAATCCCGCTTCCACCCGGCAGACGGGGTAAAACGCACCGCCGCCAACAGGGCATTGACCGCGTCGATCCCTCCGGACGCCTGCCAGACCCCCCCCGCGAAAGTCGAAGCCACCCCATCGACAACCCCGGTGGAAAGGATTCCCGCACCCGGATCCGAAAGGGTCAGGGAGGCGATCACCGTGGCGCTGTCGGTACCGGTGATAACCATATCGGTCAAGTCGATCCCTGGACCATTCTCCAGCACACTTTCCGGGGCGGAAAGCTGCGAAACCAACAGGTTGTCATGGACCGGAATGACCGTGACCGGTTTGACGCCGGTGATCTCCGGAGCCTGTCCATCGCTGACCGCAGTGGCGATGGTGAAATCCCGATCCCAGTTCTCCGCCGGGGTAAAGCGCACGCCGGTCAACAGCGCGTTGAGCGCTGCCAACTCGCCGGAACCGCGCCAATAGGTGCCATTGCTGCTCAACGTGGCCCCGGCATCCAGAAGGGTGCTCAAACTGCCTGCCGCCGGATTTTCCAGGGTCAAGGTGACGGTGGCCGATGCACTGTCCACATCCGTCACCACGATCGGAGTCAGATCAAAGGGGGAGGCATCCTCGATGAAGCGTTCCGGGGCGTTCAGGTTGGTGGCGGTGGGAGGGTCGTTGACAGCGGTCATCACCACATTCCTGAATCCGGTCAACGTCGGGGCCTGACCGTCATCGATGGCGATGGCGATGACGAAATCCTGATCCCAGTCCCGGGACGGAATGAACGCCACCGCGGCCAACAGCGCGTTGACATCGGCCACCGGCCCCAAGGCTGACCAGGTTCGTCCGTCAAAGGTGGAAGTCACCCCCTGGGAGGTGGAAGTGGTCAAAACGCCTGCCGCACCATCGGCCAGGGTCAAAGTCACCCCTACGCTGGCACTGTCCACGTCGGTAATCACCAGATCGATCAAATCATGACGCGAAACATCCTCCAGGATTCGTTCCTGACCGAACAGATGGATGGCGGTGGGGGCATCGTTCACGGCGGTCACCCCCACCCGCTTGACCCCGGTCACCATCGGGGTCACCCCATCGGTCACTGTGGCGGTGATGGTCAGATCCTGATCCCAATCCGCAGCCGGAGAAAAGAAGGTTTCAGTCAACAAAGCGTTGACATCAGCCAACGCACCGGAAGCACGCCAAACCAACCCATCAAAAGTGGCGCTCACTCCTCCCGACTGACCGGCAGACAACGTTCCCGCGCCACCCTGGCTCAAGCTCAGGGTGACAGTCACAGCGGCGGAGTCTGGATCCTGAATCACGATGGGCGCCAACAGAAACGCAGCACCATCTTCGATAAAACCCTCGGGAGTCGTCAACCCGCTGGCAACCGGCAAATCATCGGCCCCGTCTATGGTGACCATCAGAGTGGCGGCAGTACTCAGGGAACCATCAGAAAGGGTATAAATAAAGGCCTCGGACAGGCTTTGACCGCTCTGCAAGGCGTTCACCGTGGGATTGGCATCGTTCACCACATAGACATAAGCGCCACTGCTGGAAATGGTCAGGGTGCCGTAACTGCCCGTCAGGGTGGTGGCCACGGCACTCAACGTGGCACTTTCCGGATCGGAATCATTGGTCAGCAGATTGCCCGTGGCGCTACTGCCGGCGCTGCTGCCGGTTTCAATGGCGGTTGCGGTATCGTTGCTGCCGAGAGGGGTATCATTGGCACCCTGGATGGTGACGGTGAGGGTGGCCGTGCTGGTCAAGGAGCCGTCGGACAGGGTATAGGTGAAGGCATCCGACACGCTTTGACTACTCTGCAAAGCGTTCACCGTGCTATTGGCATCATCCACCACATAGACATAAGCGCCACTGCTGGAAATGGTCAGAGTGCCATACGTGCCGGTCAACGTCGTAGCCACGGCGCTTAATGTAGAAGATTCCGGATCGGAATCATTGGTCAGCAGATTACCCGTGGCATTGCTGCCGGCGCTGCTGCCGGTTTCGATGGCGGTTGCGGTGTCGTTGCTGCCGAGGGGGGTGTCGTTGGCACCCTGAATGGTGACGGTGAGGGTGGCGATATCGGTCAAGGAGCCATCGGACAGGGTATAATTAAAAGAATCCGACACACTTTGACCGCTCTGCAAGGCGTTCACCATGCTGTTGGCATCATCCACCACATAGGTAAAACTCCCGTCCGCCAGCACGGTCAACGCCCCATAACTGCCGGAAAGGGCACTGCCAACCGTCCCGGCCACGCCGCCACCCGCCACACTGCCGGTACGAATGGCCGTCACCGTCTTGGTGCCTGTGGTCACATCGTTGGTCACCAGAGTACCCGACCCGTTGGCTCCGGCCGCACTCCCGGTTTCGGTGGCGCTGGCGGTGTCGTCGATGGCCAGCGGCGACAATGACTCATAGGCGCCGATATCAATCAACGTATTGAAATAACGCGTATAACCGGTTCCCCTCTGATCGGTGGTGGAGCTGCTGCTCACCTGGGTCGAAGTCCAGCGGTCCAAAGCCGGACTGGTGGTGCCCAACGATAGGGTTTTGGTTGTCCCTCCATTGTTGGCCAGACTCCCCAGCACCGGATCCACACCGGTCACATTGCTGGTGGTGGTGTTGATGGTGGCTCCGGTCGTGTTTTCGATCAGGCTGTAGTTGGCGGTGATCGTCCCTGACACATCGGCGGTGGTACCGGTATTGTCCGCAATCAAGGTATTGGTCGCCGACACCACCCCCCCAGCCGCAATCGAAAGTCCTCCCCCGGCACCGGTGGCGGTGTTGGCCGCCACGGTGGTATTGGTCAGGGTCAGGGTGCCGCCCCCCACCCGGATGCCCGCGCCAAGCGCTGAACTGTTGTCGGCGATGGTGCTGTTGTCGATGGAGACCGTCCCGGCGATGACGATCAAGCCCCCTCCGGATCCGACACTGCTATTCCCGGAGATTGTACTGTCGGTGATGGTCAGGGTACCGCCCACCGCCTGATAAATGCCTCCACCGGTACCACTCGCCGCCCCGGTGGGAGCCGAGTTGCCCGAAAAGGTACTGCGGGTGATGGTGACCACTCCCCCATCGTTGCGGATCCCGCCACCGAACGTGGCCGAATTGCCGCTCACGGTGCTATCGATCACCTGCAACACGCCGTTGGCGTTCAGGTAAACCCCGCCGCCAAAGGTGCTGAACCCGGCGGTCGGCGTGATGGAACTGTTGGAAATGGTGGAATAATCCAGCACCAGAGTCCCTTTCCCGATCAGCACCGCCCCACCTCCGGTGTTGGACGAGGCGACATAATCAAAATTATCGATCGTCACGCCGTTGACCGTCAGGGTATTGGTGCTTGCGCTCATGTTGACATACAATCCGCGCAGGTTGGCCCCGCCACCACTCACGGTGATGTCGGCGACCTGATCCCCATTGGTATCCCCCTGAATGACCAAATCATCCGTGACCGTGAGCATACTGGTCAGGGTGATGGTGCCGGTCACGGAAAATTGAATGGTATCCGTCACGCCCGACGTGGCATTGGCGTTGAGAATCGCCTGACGCAGACTCCCGGCCCCGGTATTGTTGAGATTGGTCACGGTATAGGTGGCCAGCAAACCATCATACTCCGCCTGCGCCCTGACCGAAGGTGACAAAGCGCTCTCCACCACCCCTTCGGTCCACTCCAGATCCCAGTTGCCTCCCAGACGCGCCGCCCCGGTGGCATCCCGGGAGGCGGCCACATCCGCGCCGGTCAACTCCGCAATCCGCCGGACCAGCGTCTGTCCCTCCGCGCCAGCGGCCACGTCGCAGCCATAAAACAAAATATCCCCCTCCCCGCTCAAACCCGAACCCCAGGCCCGAACCGTTTCGGCATACACCGACAGACTCTCCAGGGAGAGTTCCGCATTGCCCAAACGCACCCTTCCATCGGAACCGTGGGTGATCAGATGCACCGCATCCACTTTTTCCAGACCCGCCAAGGTCTGGGCAATCCGGGCCACGCCATCCTCGTTGGACCCCAACACCACCACCGTGCGCTCCATGGCGGGATTTTCCAGCAACACCCGGTAATCCGCCACACCGGCATCCACAAACACCACCTCCCGCCGCCGATCCACCCCAGACGGCTCCACCGCAGGCACCAAAGCGTGCAACAGAGCCAATGTGGCGGACCCGGTGGTGGCCTCCCCATGAACCCCGCCATCCTCCCAGACCCGCAGCGCATCCCCCACGCCGGCGGCATCCAGCAACAACCGCTCCTCCAAAGCCAGCATCACGGGAAAAATCGGCGCGCCAGGCCATTTCGAAGACCGGAAGCCAAAATGGGAGTCACATTTTTGGTCAGTGTCCATTGTTTTTACATCTCTCGGTTGGTTCCATAACCATTTATTGAATCAACCTATTGATTCATATAACATCACATGATTGGCACCCAGTCTGCACACTGTAATAACAACCAAGAAACGGACCACATTTCAACACCGTGACGGTCCATTTCAAATCAGGCTTCACACAAAGAAGGAGATTACCATGAAACGCATCGCTTTCTGGAGCCGACTGGGGATGGTGATGGGCATATTGGCCAGCGGATCGCTGCTGGCCAGTGAACTCGTGGTGTACAAGGCCGAAGGGATCCAACTGACCCCTGGCCAGACCATCAACACCACGCAACCCCTGACCCTGACCGCCGGACAGCGGGTGACTTTACTCTCTTCCAACGGGACCGCCATCAATCTGGAAGGTCCTTTTCAAGGTCTGCCTATATCCAAGACTCAGGCCAGTACGGATACCGGAGTGGTCAACACCTTGAAAATGCTCGTATCCGCCCCAAAGACCCGTTCGGGGGGTCTGGGGACCACCCGGGCCATTCCTCAAATTCTGGATGTGACCCGCAGTGGTCATTACTGCCTGAACGAGGGGCAACCGTTGGTGTTCTGGCGTCCATCCAGTCAGGAGAATGCCCTCATCACCGTGCGACTGGGCCAACAACAATGGAAAGCCCACTCCCAATGGCCGGCGGGCACCAACCAGCTCACACCGCCCCCCACCATGCCCATAAGCGATGGGGCGGTCTATCGACTGGAGTTGGATGGTCAACCCAGCACGACCACGCTGCATCTGATTCCGTCCAACCTGACCACCCCCAAGGAGCGAACCGCCTGGATGACCGCCAAGGGATGCGATGCCCAATTGGCCTCCCTGAACCACCTCCAGGCCACGCAATGACATTTCCATTCGGCCCGTGGTGTTGTATCCTGTGATCTGAATCCAAAAAGATGCAGCACCACTTGGGCCAAGGTCTATCGCGGGGGTGAAGGGCAACATGAAAATTCTGATCGTCGATGATGATCCCGGACAACGGGAGAAACTGACCACCATTCTCTCCCCCCTGGGTTCCTGCGACCAGGCCGGAGACGGCGAAGCGGCACTGGCCCTCTTCGAGGCGGCACTGGAGGAGAAAGCCCCCTACCATGTGGTGTGCATGGATATCGAAATGCCTCGCCTGGATGGCCATCAAGCCCTTTACGCCATCCGCGACATGGAAAAAAACTGGGCGGTTCCGGGCAAAGGCCAGACCATCGCCATCATGATCACCGCCCGCAACACCGCCGACGACATTCTGGACGCCTTCCACGGCACCTGTCAGGGATACGTCAACAAGCCGGTGGATGGGGAATACCTGATCCACCGCATCCGGGAACACCTGCCCAAACGGCTGGAAGCCACCTGGGACAACATCCCCCGACGGGTTCCCCCGGGTCACAGCACCTCCCGCAAGCTGGTGCCCGAGGATCCGGAAAAACTGGCTCCGCAAATGATCAATCTGGTCAAACGCTTCGCGAAGAAATGGCCCGACCGTCCCATCGTGGCCACCCCCATCCTGGAAGAAAAAAAACAGCTTGCCAACGACTTCACCCGTCAACTGGACCTGGCCTTGAACCAGGCCATCGCGGAAATCGGTCTGGACGAGGCCGGCGGGGAGAGCTTGAGGTTAAACGGGGTGTATGATTTCGTCTCTGGCGGGGTGGTGCTGAAGCTGACCCTTCTCGAAGGACAAAACCGCCTGCTCGATGGGGTGCGGGTGCCCTTGCGGGCGCTGTGGGTCAAGGTGCCCGCGGGGGGCTGAACACACACAATTCTCTAAATCGCTCCCCGCCATCCGGACCACAGCAGTCCCAGATACTCATGGACCGCCGCGTGGACCGCTTCCAACTGGCGGGGCGCGATTCCGTTCCACAACGCCAGCCAATCGGATCCGAACGCCTTGGCCCGGTGGTCGGTGGGGGCGGGAATCGGCGCCATGCCCCGCTTGCGGAACAGGGCCATGGAGCGCGGCAGATGGACCGCCGAGGTGACCAGCACAAACGGCTCGTTGCCCACCAGATCCTGGATCAAACGGGCCTGATTCTCGGTATCCCGGGCCACCTCTTCCAATACAATCCGCTCCCCGGGCACCCCCAATCCCAAGGCGACCTGCCCCATGATCCGGGCCTCGGTGAACGCCGCCCTCACCCCGCCGCCGGACAATACCAGACGACTGCCCGGATGCAGCCGCGCAATGCGGATCCCCTCCACCAGTCGCGTCAGACTTTCGGTGGAAAGCTGGCTGGTCACCGGCAAGGCGGGATCATCCACCGCTCCGCCCCCCAGCACCACCACATGGGACACCACCCGCTCCGGATAGGCCACATACGCCCCATACCGTCCTTCCAGAGGTCGCACCAGGGCATCGGCCACCGGCTTGAAACTGAGCAGCGTCAATCCAAGCAACACGCCGCTCACCAGCCAACGTCCCCAATCCCGCCTCCGGCCCCCCCACCACAGCAACAACACCCCCACCACGCCTGCCAGCAGCAACGCGGGCAACGGCATCACCAGAAAACCGACGATCTTCTTGAGAACGAACAGCTCACACCTCCAGGCCCAGTTGCCGGGCAATCCCCAACACCGTATCCCGCCCGCTGTCGAAATCGAACTCCTCCAACTGCTCCGCCAAGGCACGGGTCTCTTCGACCGCCACCAGACCATCCGCCGCCGCGATCAAGGAAGGCAACACCCCACGGGCCGCCTCCAGATCCCCATCATCGATGGCGGCCAACATCCGCTCCACCACCACGCCGCTCTCCTCCCGCGCCAAACGACGACAAGACTCCACCACCACCCCCATGGCCGTCTCCACCGCGGCCACCAGCGGCAATCCCTCCTCCCCGTTGCGCAAGGCGGTATCCAACACCTTGGCCGCCTCGGCCAACTCCACAGCCGCCAGATTGCCCGCTCCCCCTTTCAAGGCGTGGGCGATCCCCTTGGCCGTGGCCGCGTCCCCCCCGGTCAACGCCTCCCGGATGCGGGCACCGTCGTCGGCCCTGGTCATGGCAAAACGGATCAAGGCGCGACGATACGCCTCCCAATCCCCCCAGGCCTCCAAAGCCGCCCCCACATCCACCCCGGCCACCTCCGGCAAGACCACAGGAGTCTCGGGAACGCTCTTTGCCATGATGTCTACCGTCTGCGCTTCCCCCTGGGACTCCCCGGGCAAAGGCTCCCCCGCCCCCTCGGGCACCACACGGGCGATCACCGCGAACAAGGCGTTAAAATCGATGGGCTTGGTCACATACTCGTCCATGCCCGACTCCAGACACCGCTCCCGATCTCCCTTCATGGCATTGGCGGTCATGGCCACGATGGGCACCCGCCCGCCATTGCTGGCCTTTTCCCGGGCCCGGATCCCCATGGCCGCGTCAAAACCGTTCAAACGGGGCATCTGCACATCCATCAACACCAGATCGAAACGGCCCGGCGCGAACATCTCCACCGCCTCGGCCCCATCCCGGGCCACCGTCACCCGATGCCCCGGACGGGTCAAGCGGATCATCACCAGTTCGATGTTGGCCTCCACATCCTCCGCCAACAAAATCGACAACGAACGCCTGGAACCCGACGAGGTGGTCGCCAGACCCATGGGGGCCAAACGGCATTCCGTCACCCCGCGGGCTTCGGGCAGACGAATCCGGAAGTGAAACACACTCCCCTTGCCCACTTCGCTGGTTACCCAGATGCGCCCATCCATGCGTTCGACGATCTTTTGACAAATGGTCAATCCCAGACCGGTCCCGCCGTGACTGCGGGTGGTGGAGCCATCCGCCTGGGTGAAACTCTCGAAAATGGCATCCAACCGGTTGGCCGGAATGCCGATGCCGGTATCCACCACGGTGAAATACAAAAAATCCTCATCCCGCCCATCCCGGCTCACCCCCACGGTCACGCTGCCATGCTCGGTAAACTTGATGGCATTGCCCGCCAAATTGACGATCACCTGTCGCAGCCGGGCCGGATCCCCGGTGAAACAAGGCCCCAACGCCTCATCCACCGCCAACTCCAGGGAGAGTCCCTTCATGCGGGCCACGGCGATCAGGGTCTCCCGGGCGTCGGAAAGCATCTGGCGCAGATCGAACACCACCTGCTCCAGGGTCATCTTGCCGGCTTCCATCTTGGAGAAATCCAGGATATCGTTCAACAAGCCCAGCAACGCCTTGGCCGAGCGCATCACCGTGGCGAGCAATTTCTGCTGTTCTTCGGACAAAGGGGTTTCCAGCAGCAGTTCGGTCATACCGATGACGGCATTCATGGGGGTGCGGATTTCGTGGCTCATGTTGGCCAGAAATTCCGACTTCATGCGGGTTTCCTCCTGGGCGCGCTGCTTGCGTCGCCGCTCCTCCCCCCCCACCTGGAGGGTGGTGAGCAGAAATCCCAGCCAGAACGCCAAAGTCGGCGTCACCAGAGGCAACAGGATGCCCAGATGGGCAAAAAACAAAAATCCCCCTCCCCAGCAGACAATGGTGCCCGCCAAGGCCAATCCCGCGTTCAGGATGAACGCGGTCTCCAATCGCGCCAACAGAATGCCGGAAGTGGTCGCCACAGCCAGAAGAATCCACCGTGCCAGGGGGGCTGCCTCGGGAAAACGTCGTCCGTCCAAAATCTGGGCCAAGGCATGGGCCAGAATCACCACCCCCGCCATGTTGCCCCCCTCATCCCCCCGGGACTGGGCCACCAGACTCAATGGGGTGCGGTGACGATCGCTCAAGGGCAGATCCCCACCGATCAACACGATGCGATTTTCCAGCCACGCATCCGGCAACACCGCGGCGATGTGGGCCGGAAAGGTCACGAACGGGGATTCTCCGGGTTTGGGAGCGCCACGCCAGGCGATGCGCGTGGTCTCGGTGGGGGGCGCAACCCCCAGACGCGCCGCCAAAGCCCCCACCGCCCCATGCATGCGATGGCCATCCGGCAGCGTCCGACCCGGATAAAGCCAACGCACACTGCCATCGTGGGCATCCTTGATCATGTCCGACAAACCCCGCATCTCCACGGGAAGAAAGTCGTCCAGAAAGGTCATTTGCGCCGCGCTCAAGGTGTGACCGAAACGGTCCAGACCGTAACTGGCCACCAGCGGAATCCGCATGGCCCGCAACCGCTCCTTGAGCAACGCATCCTTGGCCGGCTCGGTGGCCTGGTCCAGCAGCACATCCAGAAACACCGCCCGGGCCTTTTTTTTCTCCAGGGTTTCCAGCAGGGTGGTCAGAAAGGCCCGATCAATGGGGGAACGATACGGAAACATGCGCAAGGTCTCTTCCGTGATGGCCAGGACCACGATATCCGGATGCACCGGTTCCGGAGGAGAGAGGGCGGCGATGCGGAAATCATCCACCCAGTTGTCCATGATGCGGAAAAAAGGCAGATATTCCATCACCACCACCGCCAGGGCCATGGAAATGAACGCCACAGCCCCCAGACGCATCAGTGGACGACTCCAGATCGGCGCCCCCCTCATCCCGATCTCCTCAACCCCACCAGATCATGTCCGGTTTAAGACGGGGTTCAAAGGCGATGGTGGCCTGTCCCCCGGTCTGATTCTGTTGTTCCCGTCGGATTTCCGCGGCCTCCAGAAGGTGCTGACGGGCCAGAAATTCGGCGATTTCCAACACCCAGACGGACTGTTTCGGTTTCAGGGGTGGACCGAGCCGCTGGGTGACCACCCGCGTCACCAGATCCACCTCCGCCTCCACCCCATGGCCTAACGTCATGCTCACCGCCACCGGCACCGCCCCGTCCAGACGCACCTCGTGACGGGTCACCCCCCCGAAACCCCGGCTCATGGGCGTTGCGGCAACACGATGAGCCGCTTGGCGATCTCGGCGCGGGGACGGTAAAAAATGGCCACATGACCGATCATTCCGGCCAGGGCGCTGCCGGTCTCCCGGGCGATCACCTCGGAGAGGTTTGCTTTTTCCTCTTTGTGATCGTTGAACTTGATCTTGATGAGTTCATGATCCTCCAGGGCGCGATCCACCTCCCGCAGCAACGTCTCCCCCAGACCATCCCGACCCACCCAGACCACGGGTTGCAGGGCATGGGCCTGGCCACGCAGAAACTTGCGTTGGAATCCGCTCAAGGGGGCGGAACCTGGGTTGTTCATTTCCATGATTGAATGATTTCCTCACTAAAAAAAATCGGCATGATCACATGAACTCGTCGTTCAATCCCTCGTGCAGGGCGACCCCCAGGGTCTCCTGCACCATCTCCTGCAACGCCTCGGCATCCGGGACAAAAGCCACATGGAACAACGCATCTCCCTGATTGACCAGGGGATGGTTGGTATGACCAATGATCACCCCTTCCCGTTCGGCGCGCACCTCAATCCTTTCGCTGCCCAGAGGGTTGGCGATGTGACCGAGCAACTCTCCCTTGCGTACATGGGAGCCGGCCCGTTTGACCGCCCACATCATGCCACTTTCCGGGGCCCGCACCCAACGACTGGAGTGGGCGGTCCACCATTTGGACCAGACGGGGGTGGATTTGGTCCCTTCGGCGAGCATGCCCAGATGGCGCATCACCCCCAGAATACCTTTCAAACCGGCCTGGATCGCCACCTCGTCGAAACGCATGGCCTCCCCCCCCTCGTACAGCAACACCGGCACTCCCACCGCATGGGCCGCCCCCCGCAAGGAGCCGTCCAGAAAATCGGTATACAGATGGACCGGGGCATGAAAGGCCTTGGCCATCTCCTCCACCACCACGCTGCCGGCCTTGCCCCGGGTCTGGGGCAGGTTGAAACGCTGCCGGGTGCCCGCGTGCAGATCGATGCCATGGGTGCAGCGGGCCACGATCTGGCGCATGAACAATTCCGCGGTACGTGCGGCCAATGAGCCGTTGGCCAGTCCCGGAAAGGAACGATTGAGATCGCGATGGTCGGGGAAATAACGGCTGTGATGCAAGAATCCCAACACATTCACCACCGGGATCACCAACAGCGTCCCCCGCAATCCCCGCAAGGCCCGCTCCCGCATCAACCGGCGGCAGATCTCCACGCCATTGAGTTCATCGCCATGCAGCGCCGCACTCACGAACAGACACGGCCCCACCCGCCGTCCCTGAAAGACATGCACCGTCAGATCGATGGGGGTATGGGTGTGCAACCGGGTCACTGGAATGTTGGCAACCGCATGCTCTCCGGGCTTGACCCGGATCCCGGCGATTTCAAAAGGGTCGTTTTTTTTTTCGCGCTCGCGCCGTTCCGCCATGGCCTGCCCCGGTTCCCAAGGAATCCATTCATGCCCATCGACACGATCCGGTGGGTAGATTATCCGATTGTCTCGTCTTTTTGAAGCGGAAACGCTCCCAAGGAGGGTTCTTCGATACTAAGGAGACACGTCTGAGGGCCATTCCCTATGATATTCAGGGAAGATCAACGAAAAAAACGGATGACACCACCTGCAACGCTGCAATCTCTGCCACAAAAATCCGGCGCTACCCACACAATCCGGGACAACCAATCAAGATCCGAAAAAAATCACCCCCCCAATGATGAGCCATTCGTGTCCTTCTGAGGGCGCACGCCTCTGTTTCCACACGCGCCATCGTCAGCATACCCCCCTAAAAATGCCGCCACCCTTTGTGTTCCAACACCAATGGCTGACCATCCGACACCACTTCCATCTCTGGAGTGGCGATGATCTCGCCGATTTCGGTCAATTGAACGCCGGTTTGCCGGGCCAAAGTGACCAGCATTTCCAGTGCCCCTTCGGCAGCGGTGACGATCAGTTCATAATCCTCCCCACCGGTCAGAAGCATGGACAACAGGGTCGGATCCTGGGTCAGTTGCCGTTGGGCGGCGTCGGAGAGGGGAATATGGGCCGCATCGATCCGCGCCCCCACTCCCGAGGCCTGACACAGATGCCCCAGATCCGCCACCAATCCATCGGAGACATCGATCATCGCGTGAACCGCCGCCGCGTCCGAAACCGCCACCCCGAGAGCGACCCGCGGTTCGGGCAGATCCAGACGGGCTTCGAGGAAGGCCCGATCCGCCGGATCCTCGACCGTCAAACGCCCCTGACGCGACGCCAAGCCCAAAGCTGCGTCCCCGATGGTGCCGGAGACCAGAATCCGATCCCCGACCAACGCCCCCTTGCGGGTCAAGGCGCGATCCTGGCTCACCAGTCCGAACATGGTGACATGAATCGAACGGCCCGCGGGGGAACCCGTGGTATTGCCTCCGGCGATATGCACGCCGAACGCCTCCCCGGCCACCCGCAACCCCTGGACAAACCCGGTCAACCATGGGATCGGGGTGTTTCCCGGCAGTCCCAGCGACAGCAGATACCAACTCGGCTGTCCGCCCATGGCGGCGATGTCCGACAGGTTGACCCGCAACGCCTTCTGGCCCACCAGGAACGGATCGTCATCCGGGGAGAAATGAATCCCCTCGATCAAGGCATCCACCGTGGCCAGCAACTGCTGGGTGCGGGGCACCGCCAGCACCGCCGCGTCGTCCCCGATGCCAGTGACCACACCGGGAGCGGCGGGGGTGTGCAGCGGCGCGAAAAAATCGCGGATCAGTTCAAACTCCCCGACTTCAGCCAGGGTGGATGTTTCCGAGGTCACTTGGCGCCTCCCTCCGGAAGGGCGCCGGGACCCCGAATCTGGTTGGCCACGTTGTCCATGACCCCATTGACGAACGAGCCGGAACCATCCCCGCCATAGCGCTTGGACAGCTCGATGGCTTCGTGGATCACCACCTGAATGGGCAGATCCGGTTCGGCGAGCAGTTCATAGATCCCCTGCCGCAGGATGTTGCGGTCGATGGTGGAGATGCGGGACAAGGACCAGTTCTTGGCGCCGCGGGTGATCCAGTGGTCGAGTTCGTCCAGCCGGCTCCAGGCTCCGGCGGCCACCTTCTGGAAATATTCCAGATCGGCCCGGCCATCGGCGTTGTCTTCGCACAACTGGCCGACCGCCCGATGGATGCCATCTCCACTGATGTCGCATTGATACAAGGCCAACAAGGTCAACTCACGCGCCTTGTGACGGCTGCGCACCGGCAGGGCCCCCATACCCGGATCCGGAGATCCGACCGGAGTGACGAGAGGAACCGAACGGATTGGCGTGCGTCGTGGAATCGGATTCATGGTGCCCGGAGGATCCTTCTGTAAGGATTGCATTATGGATCGATACGTTTGAAAAGATTGACCATCTCGATCACGCTCAAAGCGGTTTCCCACCCTTTGTTGCCCGCCTTGGAACCGGCCCGTTCAATGGCCTGCTCCAAAGTATCGGTGGTGAGTACGCCAAACCCCACCGGGATGCCGCTCTCCAGGGAGACCGAGGCCACCCCTTTGCTCACCTCGGCGGAGACATAATCGAAATGGGGCGTGGAGCCGCGAATCACCGCTCCGAGACACAGCACCCCGTCGAACCGGCCACTGCGGGCCACTTTCTGCGCGGCCATGGGAATTTCAAAAGCGCCGGGCACCCGCAAGACCGTAATGGCCTCCCGGGGCGCCCCGTGACGGACGAGACCATCCACCGCCCCTTCCAGCAACCGCTCGGTGATGAAACTGTTGAAACGGGCCACCACAATGGCAAAGCGGCAACCATGGGCGTCGAAGTGCCCTTCGAGGGTGTTCAACTCATTGACCATACAAGGAAAACTCCATGATCGCTAGCGGTTTCGACCGGAATCGGCGAACTGTTGCAAGAGATGTCCCATCTTGTGGTGCTTGACCTCCAGATAGGCCGCATTGCCCGAGCGCGCGGGCATCTCGATGGGAACGCGCTCGACCACCTCCATGCCATACCCTTCCAGGCCAATGATTTTTTTCGGATTATTGGTCATGATGCGCAGTCGGCGCACGCCCAGGTCTTTCAGAATCTGGGCACCGATCCCATAATCCCGCAGATCGGGGGGGAAACCCAGTTCCAGATTGGCCTCGACCGTATCCCGGCCTTGATCCTGCAAATTATAGGCGTGCATTTTGTTGACCAATCCAATGCCTCGCCCTTCCTGACGCAAATACAGCAAAATCCCCTGTCCCTCCTCGCCGATGCGCCGCATGGCAGCCTGAAGCTGACTGCCACAGTCGCAACGCTGGCTGCCGAACACATCCCCGGTCAGACACTCGGAATGGACCCGCACCAGCACCGGCTCTGCGGGATTGATCTCTCCTTTGACCAAGGCGACGTGCTGAAAATCATCCACCTGGTTGGCAAAGACGATCAGACGCCACTCCCCCCCGAAATCGGTGGGCAGACGGGTCTCCACCACCCGATGGATCAGTTGTTCATGGGAAGTGCGAAACGAGATCAGATCCGCGATGGTGGCGATTTTCAGTCCCATGCGTCGGGCCATGATCATCAAATCCGGCACCCGGGCCATGGTGCCGTCTTCCTTGAGGATTTCGCAGATGACCGCCGCCGGTTTCAGTCCCGCCAGCCGGGCCAGATCCACCGAAGCCTCGGTATGACCGGCACGCACCAGCACCCCTCCGTCCCGGGCCACCAAGGGAAACACATGGCCCGGACGCACCAGATCACACGGCGAAGCGTGATCGGCGATGGCCACCGCCACGGTACGGGCCCGGTCCTGGGCGGAAATGCCGGTGGTCACGCCGGTTTTGGCTTCCACCGAGACCGTGAAGGCGGTCTTGAACTGGGCATTGTTGTCCGAGACCATCAGGGGCAGTTGCAACTGACGCACCCGCTCGCCGGTCAGGGCCAGACAGATCAACCCGCGACCGTGCATGGCCATGAAGTTCACCGCCTCGGCGGTGGCATACTCGGCGGGGATGACCAAATCCCCCTCATTCTCCCGGTCCTCGTCATCCACCAGGATCGCCATGCGGCCCTGCCGGAACTCTTCCAGCACCGACTCGATCGGATCAAAACGCAATGACATCTAAAACCCTTATCAAAAACCCTGTTGACGCAAGAAGGTCTCGTCCAGTCCACGCCGTTCCCGATCCTGACCGCATGCCGCGCCACGGGCGAGCAGGCGTTCCACGTAACGGCCCAGAAGATCGCTCTCCACATTGACGACAACACCCGGAGAGAGCGCGGAAAGAGTGGTCCCGCGTTGCGTGTGGGGGATGAGATTGATGGAAAACCGTGTCTCCTCCCCGACATCCACCACCGTATTGACGGTGAGACTCACACCGTCCACCGCGATGGAACCCTTTGGAATCAAATAGCGTCCCACAGCCCCCGGCACCCGGAACCAGATTTCCAGGGAACGTCCCCTGGGGGTGATGCGTTCCACCCGTCCCATGGCGTCCACATGTCCTTGAACCAGATGACCATCCAGCCGTCCACCCAAAGCCAAGGCCCGCTCCAGATTGACACGGGAACCGGCGGTCAAGTTCCCCAATGTGGAGACTTCCAGCGTGGCCGCGGAGACCTGTACCGCGAAACCGCCGGAGTCCAGCACCTCCACCACCGTGAGGCAAACCCCGGAAACCGCGATGGAGTCCCCCAGCCGTACCCCCTGGAAACCGCAACCGATCCGCAACAGCCACTCCGCCGAGGAGCGCTCCACCGCCCGGATCACCCCCACCTCTTCGATCAGCCCAGTAAACATCGGGACCCCTCGAAATCCCCCTCGACCAGCAGATCCTCTCCCACCTGGGTAACCCGCATGTTGACCAGTCGCTGGGCATCCGCCAAAGAGCCGATGCCCACGCTGTCCAGCAGACCCGGAGAGTCGTGGCCACCGATCAGTTTGGGAGCCAGAAACAACGCCATGCGATCCGCCAGACCCGCCTCCAGCAAGGCACCGGTCAGGACCGATCCGGCCTCGCACAACACACTCGTCAGATCCATCTCGCCCAACCGGGACATCAGATCAGCCAGATTCACCCGCCCGTCCGGGGTTTCGCGACAGGGGATCACCCGCACATTGGCCCGGGAACCCAAAGCCTCGGCCCGGGCGAAATTGGCCCCCCGTCCGGTGGCGATCCACAGAGGGGAGACCACCGACGAATCGAATACCCGCGCCCGATCCGGAATGCGCAACCGGGAATCCACCACCACCCGGATCGGATCCCGTCCATTGGGCATGCGACAGTTCAGACGGGGATCGTCGGCCAAGATCGTGCCGATGCCCACCATCACCGCGTCGTGCTGATCCCGCATCCGTTGCACCCAGGCCCGGGCGGCAGGTCCGGTGATCCATTGGCTTTCGCCGGTGCGTGTGGCGGTTTTGCCATCCAGGGAGGCGGCCAGTTTCAGGGTGATCAGGGGGCGTTCCTGCTCAATCCAGGTGACGAAGGGACGATTCAGCTCCTGGGCCTCTTCGGCCCGCACCCCCACCACCACTTCGACACCCGCCGACCGCAACCGTTCCACGCCCCGACCCGATACCTGCAAATTCGGATCGATCATGGCGATCACCACCCGGGCGACTCCGGCCCGAATCACCGCGTCGGCGCAAGGCGGCGTGCGGCCATGATGGGAACAAGGCTCCAGGTTGACGTACAAAGACGCCCCTCTGGCCCGCTCACCGGCCTGACGCAAGGCGTACACCTCGGCGTGGGGCGCTCCGGCACAGGGATGAAATCCCTGCCCCACAATCTCGCCGTCACGCACGATCACGCACCCCACCACCGGATTGGGTCGAGTCCGCCCCGTGGCCCGCGCCGCAAGACGCAAGGCCAGGGCCATGTAACGGCGGTCGTGGTTCACGAGGCGTTCCGGCCCTCTCATTCAAGATCCATTCAGATCCATCACATCCCTGTATACACGGGAAACCGGTCACACAACCCGGAAACCTGACGCCGGGTTTCCGCCTCCACCACCGAATCCCCCTCGGGATGGGTGGAAAGGGCATCCACCATGCCCACGATCAATTGGCCGATGGTGACGAACTCCTCTTCCCCGAACCCCCGGGAGGTGGAGGCCGGAGTGCCCAGCCGAATGCCCGAGGTGATGAAGGGCGAACGGGGATCGTTGGGAATGGCATTTTTGTTGCAAGTCAATCCCGCCCGTTCCAGGGCTTTTTCCGTATCCTTGCCGGTGATGTTGCGGGAGGTGAGATCCACCAGCATCAGGTGATTGTCCGTGCCCCCGGAGACGATGCGCAATCCCCCGGCCACCAGGGTTTCCGCCAGCACCCGGGCATTGCTGCGCACCTGCTGGATATAGCCTTTGAACTCGGGACGCAACGCCTCGCCGAAAGCCACGGCCTTGGCGGCGATCACGTGCATCAAAGGTCCCCCCTGAATGCCGGGGAAAATCTTGGAATTGATCCTCTTGGCCAAATCCTCCCGGTTGGTCAGGATCATGCCGCCCCGGGGACCCCGCAGGGTCTTGTGGGTGGTGGTGGTGACGATGTCGGCGTGGGGGAAGGGATCCGGATGCTCACCCACCGCCACCAGTCCGGCGAAATGGGCCATATCCACCAGCAAGGCCGCCCCGCAGGCGTCACAGATGCGACGGAACCGCTCGAAATCGATCACCCGACTATAGGCCGACGCCCCGGCCACGATCACCTTGGGCCGATGCTCCAGGGCCATGGCCTCCACCCGGTCGTAATCGATGCACTCCGTGGCCGGATCCAGACCATACTGCACGGCCCGGAACAACTGTCCGGAAAAATTGGGAGCCGCTCCATGGGTCAGATGCCCCCCATGGGCCAAAGACATGCCCAACAACAACTCACCCGGTTCCATCAAGGCCAGCAACGCCGCCATGTTGGCCTGTGAGCCGGAGTGGGGCTGAACATTGGCGAATTGACAACCGAACAGAATTCTGGCCCGCTCGATGGCCAGATCCTCCGCCTTGTCCACGAACTCGCAACCGCCGTAATAGCGCTTGTGGGGATAGCCTTCGGCATACTTGTTGGTCAACACGCTGCCCTGGGCTTCCAGCACCGCACGACTGACGATGTTCTCCGAGGCGATGAGTTCGATCTGGTTGCGCTGCCGTCCCAACTCTTCGCCGATGGCGGCATAAATCTCGGGGTCCACGAATTGCAATCCGTCCATCTTCATGATGTTCCTCAATCAAAATCAAGAAATAATCAGGAGTTCCCGCCATCTTGCCCCTGCGGGAGCGTTTCCATCTTTTCCAGACGCCGCTGGTGACGCCCCCCCTCGAAAGACTCCTCCAGCCACACATCCACCAGATCCCGGGCCACGCCCAATCCGGTGACCCGTCCCCCCAATACCAGCACATTGGCATCGTTGTGCAGACGGGACATGCGGGCGGTATAGGCGTCGTGACACAAGGCGGCCCGCACTCCGGGCCAACGGTTGGCCGCGATGCTCATACCCAGTCCGGTGCCGCACAACAAAATGCCCCGGTCTTGCGGATCCCCGGCCAACAAGCCCCGACACAATTGCGCGGCCAGATCCGGATAGTCCACCGACACGGAGGAATGCACACCGAAATCCACCACCTCCAGCCCATGCCGATCCCGGATCCAGATCACCAGATCGTTTTTCAGTTCCAACGCGCCGTGATCCGCGGCCATGAATACACGCATGCTCACTCTCTTTTCAGGCCCACCCACCGGCCCGCCCCCCGAAGGGGTCACAATAAGGGTTCCATGGTGTCCCACTGGTGACACTGGGGACATTTCCAGTAGATATCCTGCGACTTGAAGCCGCACCGGGAACACTGAAACGCCGGTTGCACGGAGAGCAAATCATCCATGCGACGCCGGGCGATTTCCAACGCCTCCTGCCACCGTTCCCGCCGGGCCAGCAACTGAATCAAAGGAGAAACGATGGCCAGGGAGCGGGGATGATTGGCCATCCCGGAACGCAACACCGCCACCGCATCATCCCATTGTCCCCGTTGTTCCAGCAGCGCGGCCCACTGGATCACCAACCGGGGGGAGGAGGCCAAAGCCGCCAGGGAACCGCTCATGCCGCGAAAGAACCCCTCCTCGTCCCCGGCCCGTTCATGGGCGCGACGCAAGGCGTCCGTCAGCATGAAAAAATGGCTCGGACGGGTACTCTTCAACGCCTCGAAGGTTTCGATGGCCTCCCGGGTCCGGCCCAGGGCCAACAAAGACTCCCCCAACAACCGGCGGGCCTCCACGCAACCGGGAAAAACCCGGATCGCCTCGCGGAAGTGGACCATGGCCCCTTCGTCCCCCACTCCGGCGGAGGGTGGACGTTGCGCCTCCAGTCCCATGCGCACATGGATGTGGGCTTCGCGACGGGGATCCGGGGTACCGGTCACCGCCTCCAATCGTTTCAGCATCTCCAGGGCCATGTCCCAGCGCCCTTCGCTTTCGTGCATCGCCTGCAAACCCGCCAAGGCGGCCCGATGGTCCGGATCGACGTTGAGCACCTGCCGATAGGCGTCCATGGCCCGATCCACAAAGCCCCCCTGACGAAAATCCTCGGCCAGGGCGTGCAAAGCGGCGATGCGATGGTCTTGCGACAAATTGGGCCGGGCAATGAGGGTCTGATGAATGCGGATCGCTCTGCCCACTTCGCCCCGGGCCCGGAACAGCTTGCCCAAAGACAGATGAATTTCAACGGTCTCGGAGTTGATCCGGACAAACTTGATAAATTCCTCGATGGCCTTGTCCGGTTCGTCCGCCAACAGGAAATTCAGGCCACGCAGATAAAACGCGGACTCTTCCCCGAGTTCGCCCCGGCGTCTGCCCTGGGTCTCCTCCTCCCGACCCAAACGGCGACCCGCGCCAAAGACGATCGCCCCCAGGGTGACCGCCAAGGCCGCCCAACCCGCGAGATGAGGAAAATCCATCAGGAAGATCCTGTCATCACAAATCGTTGGTCAAGGGGAGATTACGCAGATTGATCAACTCTCGTTCCAAGGCCCGGTTCTGATCGCGCAAATGGTCCATGCTCCGATTCTGTCGCCGACCGCCCGCCCACCCGGTATACGCCCCGAGAATGAAACCAAAAAACAAGGGTACAAAAACCAACACGAACAGTGGCACCTCGGCCAGGGTCCACCCACCGGGAAGATGCACCGACACCTCATCCGGATTGCCGAGGGCAAAAACAAAAGCCGCGATCCCGAGGATCGATGCGGCGATCAGACGGAACCAGCCGTGCATGCCCGGTCCGCCATCACAACACCCATCCACGCTCTCCCCGACCATCGTTCTTCCCGTCATCCATCGATCCGACAGGCATGAAACGGCGCGGGTCCAAGGGGAATCGGTCCACGTTCCGGCCAACCGATTCCTTGTGACCCGCGCCTAGTTTCATCACACATCCACCCGTTTGCGGAGTTCTTTCCCCGCCTTAAAAAACAAAACCCGCTTCGCATCCACCAGGACGTGATCCCCGGTCTTGGGATTGCGGCCATCCCGCGAACGGCGCTGTTTGACGCCGAAGCTGCCGAATCCCCGGAGTTCCACCCGATCATTGCGATCCAGCGAGGCGCTGATGGTTTCAAACACCGTGTTGACCGCCACTTCCGCTTCCTTGCGCGAAAGCTCCATCTTCACCGCAATGGCACTGATCAGCGACGACTTGGTCATGGGACACCTCGTATCGAAGCGCGGGGCAACATTACCGTTTCCCCAGGTCACCGGCCTGTCTTTCCAGGGCCTGACTCAACAGCTCGCCCAGACTGCTCGTGGCACTGCCCGGATCGGCAGCGTACTCTTTGAGGCTCTGCCGTTCCTGACTGATCTCCATGGATTTGATGGAGAGCATGACCTTGCGTTTTTGACGATCCACCTGGATCACCTGAGAGGTCACTTCGCCACCCACCTTGAAGTCGGCCCCGTCCCGATCATCCCGGGAATACTCGGACTTGCGCAAGAACCCTTCGATTTCGTCTCCCAGTTGAATCACCACACCGGCCTGACTCACCTCTTTGATCACGCCATTCACCGAGTCACCCTTGCCATGGGCGTCGGCCCACTGGGTCCAGGCATCCGGGGTGGCCTGCTTGAGGCCCAGGGAGATGCGCTCTTTTTCGGGATCGAGGGACAACACCACCGCCTCGACCTCCTGGCCGCGCTGATAGCTCTTGAGCAGATCTTCCGGAGGATTGGGATCCCAGGTCACGTCCGACAGATGGACCAGACCATCAATGTCCCCATCCAGACCGACGAACAAACCGAATTCGGTGATGTTCTTGATCTCGCCCCGCACCGTGGTACCCACCGGATACTTCTCGGCAAAGGTCTGCCACGGGTTTTCCAGGCACTGCTTGACACCGAGAGAGATACGGCGACGCTCGGCATCCACATCCAGCACCATCACCTCCACTTCCTGGCCCACATTCAGCACCTTGGAAGGATGGAGATTCTTTTTGGTCCAGGCCAGTTCGGAAACATGGGCCAGACCTTCGACACCCGCTTCCAGTTCCACGAAGGCGCCGTAGTCGGTGATGTTGGTCACCACACCGCGGAAACGGGCGCCAGCCGGATACTTGGCCCCGATCCCTTCCCACGGATCGGTCTGCAACTGCTTGATACCCAACGAGATACGCTGAGTTTCCGAGTTGAACTTGATCACCTGCACGCCCACGGTGTCGCCCACCGTGACCACGCTGGAGGGGTGCTTGACCCGCTTCCAGGACATGTCGGTGATGTGCAACAGACCGTCGAGTCCACCCAGGTCCACGAAGGCGCCGTAGTCGGTGATGTTCTTGACCACGCCATCCAGGATCATTCCTTCGTGCAGGGTCTCCAACAGGGCGGTACGGGCACTCTCGCGCTGCTTTTCGATCACCGAGCGACGGGAGACCACGATGTTGCCCCGACGACGATCCATTTTCAAGATCTCGAAGGGCTGCTCTTCGTCTTGCAGGCGGGAAATGTCGTGGACCGGACGCACATCCACCTGGGAACCAGGGAGGAAGGCCGCCAGGGTGTTGATGTCCACGGTATAACCGCCCTTGACCTTGCCCATGATGCGACCACGCACCACGGCGCTTTCGTTGAAGGCCTTCTCCAGAGAGATCCAGGCCTCTTCCCGTTTGGCTTTCTCGCGCGACAGCACCGCTTGACCATTCTGGTCTTCGCAGCGCTCCACAAACACGTCCACCTTGTCGCCCACAACCAGGGTCAAGGTGCCATCGGCGTTCAAGAACTCCTTGACGTTGAGCCGGCCTTCCGACTTCAGGCCCACATCGATGACAAACTCCTCACCCTCGCGCTGGATGATGGTGCCGGTGATAACCTGCCCTTCCTTTCCCACCCCCTTGCCGAACGACTCTTCCAACAACGCGCCAAAATCTTCATCTTCAAATTCAAAGTCGAGATTCAATGATTCAGAAGCCACGGGACCAGCACCTTCGGTTGAATGTTGTGGGGATCACTTCCCCAGGGGCAACCCGTCGGACCCCTCCGACAGGTTTCTCATGACATCGGAACACGCCGGTTCCGATGATTCATTTTCGGTTTATTTTCATTAGTTGTCGATGCCTTGCCGGTCCGGATCAGGAGCGGCGCAGCACCGGGGCGATTCTGGCGATCACCGCTGCGCAGCTCTCTTCCATGGTCATGGCGGTGGTATCCACCACCACCGCTCCAAAAGCCGGTTCCATGGGAGCGTGGGCGCGGCCGGCGTCGCGGGCATCCCGCTCCGCCATGCTGGCGATCAATTCAGCCAAATTAACAGCTTCTCCCCGCGCTTGCAACTCCAAAGCCCTGCGTCGCGCCCGTTCTTCGAGAGAAGCGGTCAGAAAAATTTTCAAATCCGCGTCCGGCCAGACCACACTGCCCACATCCCGGCCATCCAGGATCAGATTCAACCCCGCGCCGTAACGACGCTGAAAGCCCAACAACGCTTGGCGCACCTCGGGCAAAGCCGCCACACGGGAGGCCGCCTGTCCCACCGCTTCGTCACGCAGGGCCAGCGAGACATCCTCCTCCCCCAAAAAAGCCCCGTGCCGTCCTTCTCCCAAAGGGCGATAGGCGAAGGGCATCGCCGCCGCCGCCCGCGCCAACTCCGCCGGATCCGACAGCCCCCCCCGGGCGGAGATCAGTCCCACGGCCCGATACAACGCCCCGGTTTCCAGATAGGCCAACCCGAAATGAAATGCCGCCGCACGACACACCGCCCCCTTGCCCGCTCCCGCCGGACCATCCACCGCCACCACCACCCGTTCCCCCTTGGGCGTCTCGGACATCATGATGCGCGCTCCCCGGTCCAACGTTCGATCCGTCCGCCCAGTCCGATCATGGTTTCGGCGAAACCCGGAAACGAGGTCTCCACATTGGCCCGTCCGCTCACGGTCACGGGATTGCGGGCCGCCAGTCCGGCGACCATCAGGGTCATGGCCACCCGGTGATCCCCGAAAGCCTCGGCGATTCCACCACCATCCAGCCCCTCGGAACGCCCCTGAATGCGCAGGCCATCCGGCAACTCCTCGATCCAGGCCCCCTGACTCCCCAATCCCAGGGCGATGGCGCGAATCCGGTCGCTCTCTTTGACCCGCAACTCCTCGGCTCCGGTCACCACCGTCTCTCCTTCGGCGCAGGCCGCGGCCAAGGCGAAGACCGGAAACTCATCGATGGCCCTCGGCACCACCTCGGGGGGAACCTGGATCCCCTTCAACCGAGAGTGACGCACCCGCAGATCCGCCACCGGCTCTCCCCCGGCGGCGCGGGAGTTGAAAAGGGTGATGTCGGCTCCCATCTCCAGCAACAGATCCAGCAACCCGGTACGGCTGGGATTGATCCCGACTCCGGTCAAAGTCACCTCCGAGCCGGGCACCAGCAGGGCCGCCACCATGGGAAACGCGGCGCTGGAGATGTCACCCGGCACCGTCAGTTCCAATCCCCGCAGACGCGGACGCCCCTGAACCGCCACGGTCAGGCCATTTTGTTCCACCTCCACGCCGAAAGCGGAGAGCATGCGTTCGGTGTGATCGCGGGACAGGGCCGGCTCGGTCACGGAGGTGCGCCCCGCGGCGGTCAGACCCGCCAGCAGCAGCGCGGTTTTCACCTGGGCCGACGCCACCGGACTGATATAATCGATGCCGATCAATTCCGTGCCCTGGATCGCCAACGGCGCGAAACGGCTGTTGTCCCGACCCAGCAGACGAGCTCCCATGCGAGCCAGGGGCACGGCCACCCGTCTCATGGGACGGCTCCGCAGGCTTTCGTCCCCGGTCAGCACGGAAAAGAAGGGCTGACCCGCCAAAAGTCCCGCCAGCAGACGAATGCCGGTACCGGAGTTGCCCATGTCCAGAATGTCCATGGGTTCGCTCAGACCGTCGATTCCCACCCCCTGAATGCACCAAGCTCCCGCTTCGTCACGATGGATCGGCACCCCCATGGCCCGGAAGGCGGCCACGGTGCGCAAGACATCCTCGCCTTCGAGCAGATGGTGAATGACACTCACCCCGTCCGCCAGGGCGCCGAAAATCACCGCCCGATGGGAGATGGATTTGTCTCCGGGAAGCTCGATCTCCCCACGCAACGGCCCACAGGGGTGGGCGATCAACCTGGATTCCACTGGCATCACCGCAAGCGACTCGAAAAGGTTTGAAACGATTAAAAGAAAAGAGAGGGTCTGGGGGATTCTTCCCCCAGGGTTTTGACTTTAAGGTTTTTGAATTTTAAAAAAATAATTTTTCATGATGTTTTTTTCAGAACAACAAAGATCAAAATCCTGGGAGATGAATCTCCCAGACCCTCTCTTTTTTTTCAATGATGGAAGGACGGATTTCGCCTATTCCGATTCCACTTTCTTCTTGTGGGCCTGGAGAATGCCGTCGCGGGTGCGCTTGGAACGGGCGAAGGTTCCATACAGCCCATCCCGATCCCCATCCCGCACCCGTTGGGTCAAGACCTCCAAAGCATCCCGGAAGCGGGTCAGGATGTCCAGGATCGACTCGCGATTGGACAGACAAATATCCCGCCACATGGCCGGATCCGACGAGGCGATACGGGTGAAATCACGAAATCCCCCGGCGGCATACCGGAACACCTCGGCACGGATGTCGTCCTCCAGATCGGACAGGGTATTGACCACATTGTAAGCGATCAGATGGGGCAAATGACTGGTCGCCCCCAATACCCGGTCATGGGTGACCACATCCATGATTTCGACATGAGACCCCACCGCCTCCCACATCCGCCGCACCAACGCCAAGGCTCCGGGATCGGTTGTGGCCGTGGGGGTCAAAATGGTCCGGCTTCCCTGGTAGAGAGTGGCGAAAGAGGCCTCCACCCCGGAATGCTCGGTGCCGGCAATGGGATGCCCCCCGACAAAATGAACCCCCTCCGGCATCAACGCCTCGCAAGGACCGACCACGGTTCCCTTGACGCTTCCCGCGTCGGTCACCACACAGCCAGAATCCAACGCCTGGGCGAAATCCTCGACAATGCGGGGAATGGTCAACACCGGCGTCGCCACCAGCACCAACTCCGCACCCCGCACCCCCTCGGAAGCCGAAGTGGTCCAACGGTCGATCACCCCCAGTTCCAAGGCTTTGGCCAGGGAGTCGCGGGTACGGTTCACCCCCACCACCTCCCCCACCATCTGCCTGGCCTTGAGCGCACGGGCCAAAGAGCCGCCGATCAGGCCGACTCCGATAATCGTCAAACGCTTAATAAAAAAAGACATCTTGGCACAATCTTTCACGGTTGTCGAAAGGATCACAAGGCGCGCACGGGATAGGAACCGAGAATCCGTACCGTCACCCCGGCCAGAGCCATCAACTCTTCCAGCGCCCCGGCCACCGGAGGATCGCTCATGTGCCCGGCCAGATCCAGGAAAAACAGATATTCCCAGGCCTGCTTGCGGGAAGGACGGGATTCGATCCGACTCAGATTGATCTGACGCCGGGCGAAAATCCCCAAAACCTGATGCAAAAAGCCCGGCTGATCCCGCAACGCGAACATCACACTGGTCTTGTCCCGGCCCGAACGGCTCGGCTCGCCACGACCGATCACCAGAAAACGGGTCTCTTCGGCCCGATCCTCGATATGCCCGGCCAACAGTTCAAACCCCTCCAGATCCGCCAGCGGGCTGGGAGCGATGAACGCGGCTCCGGTCTCTTCCCGGGCCATGCGGACCGCCTCGGCCATGCTTTCGACCATACGGGTCGCCACACCGGGCAACGACCGTTCGATCCAGGCCCGACAGCGGGACAATCCCAAACGGGTGCCCACCAGCACCCGCACCCCGTCGATGGCGCCCACGCTGGACAGCAACGCGTAGGAGACCTCCAGATAAATCTCGCCGCGAATCGACAAAGGCGAGTCCACGAACCGGTCCAGGGTGTGGGTGATCATGCCGTCGTTGGAATTTTCCACCGGGGCCACGCCAAAATCCGCCCGGCTCACCTCCACCTCGTGGAACAAGGCGTCGATGGAGGCGGCGGAGGCGAGATGACACGAAGAACCGAACTGCTTGAGAGCCGCCAGATGGGTAAAGGCGTGTTCGGAACCGAGATAGACCACCGACAGCCGTTTTTCCAGACTCAGGGAGGCGGAAATGATCTCCCGATAGATCCGATGCAAGGCGGCCTTGGGCAACGGTCCCCGATGACGGGCCTCCAGACGGCGATGGATCGAGGCCTCCCGTTCCGGACGATAAAACGACAGATCGGAAGCGCTTCCCTTGCCCTTGAGTCGCCCCACCTCCATCACCCGTTCGACCCGCGCCATGAGCAGGTCATGGATGTGATCGTCGATGGCGTCGATGGCCTGTCTCAGGCCTTGCAGGGTCAATTCTTCCGAATGTGGGGGTTCGACGGTCGCCATGGATCAATCGCATTCGACGCAGGAGTGGACACCCGAAGCACGCACCGCAAGTCACGCCGACCCAGGGCGCGCACCGGATCATGATCGCTTCCGCCGCATTCTACACGGGGATCGCAGCAGACACCAGAGATCCCGGCACGACGGAGCGGCAACGCCTATTTGAAGGATTGCACCAGGGAACCCACCACCAAAGCCCAGCCATCCACCAGGACAAACAGAATCAGCTTGACCGGCATGGAGATCACCAAAGGCGGCAGCATCATCATACCCATGGACATGACCACGCTGGCCACCACCATGTCGATGACCAAAAAAGGCAGATAGATCATAAAGCCGATCTGGAACGCGGTTTTGAGTTCCGAGATCATGAAGGCGGGAACGATCAGACGCAGAGGGGTTTCGGCTGGACTGGGGGCCTGTTTGATGCCCGCCAGACGCATGAAGAGTTCCAGATCCTTGGAGCGGGTCTGACGCAGCATGAAGGCCCGGACCGGAGCGACCGCCCGTTCCAAAGCCTGCTCCTCGCCGATGGATTTGGACAGATAAGGCTGGATGGAGTCCTGGTTAACCCGGTCGAATACCGGTCCCATGACAAAAAAGGTGATGAACAGGGCCAAAGAGACCAGCACCTGATTGGGGGGTTGTCCCTGAAGGCCCATGGCCTGACGGACAAACGACATGACCACGATCACCCGGGTAAAGGAGGTCACCATGATCAACAGGGCCGGAGCCAGGGAAAACAGGGTCATGAACCCCAGGATCTGGAGTCCGACCCCTACCTGTTCCGGATCCGCCCGACCGGCGGCGTCCCCGGTGGAAAGCTTTACGCCGGGCAAGGCCACGGTGCCCGCTTCCACCAACTGGGGCCAGACCAGCCAGCAGGTGGCGGCCAGAACCGACAACACAATCAAAATCGTGGCGCGTGCCTTCATAACCCTTAAGGATCCTTCAAGGGGGGGAGATCCTCCGGGGCCATTTCGGCCAGGAGCGTGACCCGATCCCGGGAGACCCCCAGCAGCCAAGCACGGGATCCCACCCGCACCAGACGGACACCCACCCCCGGCGAAAAGTTGCGACCATCCTCGATGCGAATCGGGCCACCCCCGCCCAGACGGGGGGAATATTTCTGGCTGACACGCACCGCAACCGCCCCGAGGGCCATGAGCAGCAACAAATACCCGGCCACACGGGCCGCCTCCCCGGCGTAATCCACAGAGTCGGCCCCCGTCGAGGCCCACACCGTGGAAACCCCGAGCATCAGCCATCCGACTCCGGCCAGGAGGGTTCCCTGCCAGAAAGCATGCCCCATCATCGGCCTCATCGGCGCAGATTCTCCAACCGTTCGGCCAGGGAGACGATATCGGTGATGCGGATGCCCAGTTTATCCTTGATCATCACCACCTCGCCATAGGCCAGCAGGCGGTTGTTGACATGGATTTCCAGCGGATCATCCGCCTCCTTGCCCAACTCGATCAAGGCGCCCTTGTTGAGTTTCAGGAGGTCACGAATCTGCATTTTCACCTGTCCGAGGCGTACCGAAACCTCCAGGGGCACATCCATGAGGAGTTCCATGTTTTTGGGCATGCCATCCGCGCCCAAGGCTCCCATGCTGCTGCTCGGTTTGTCTCCTCCCATTTCCAATTCCCTGAGAATATTGGGATCCAACAACGCACCCGAATCGTCCATAGTATCCTCGTTTCCAATCATTAACCGTTTGTGCGTGTTACTTGTCGAGCGGGAGCTTCTGGGTGATGCGGATCGCCCGCTTGCCATCCACGATCCCAGCCAGCCCCTTGTACTTGGCCTGTCCCTCCACTTCCACGTCCATCTCTTCCGAGAGGTCATGGGTCAAGGGCAGCACGTCCCCCACCTGCAGATTCAACATCTCCCGCACCGACATGCGTTCCCGGGAGACCACCGGGGAGAGTTCCAGCGGCACCAGACCCAACTGATGGAACAGGGTTTCGATCCAGGCCGTGGAGCCTTCCACCAGATCCTTCTGCTGGAAACCCACTTTCAATTGTTGCTTGAACAGTTCCAGGATTACCGAAGGATAACAGATGGTCAACGTCCCTTCGGAATCCCCCACCTCCACCGCGAAGGAGATGAGAAACACGGTCTCGTCCAGAGGCATCACCGCCGCAAACTGGGGTTGATTCTCCCAGCGGGTCAGGACCAGCTTGAACGAGTTGTCGAGTTTTTTCCAGGAGAGTTCGATCTGCTCCCGGGTCACATCCATGATGCGGTCGATGACCTTCATCTCGAAGGGCGAGAAGTTGCGGAACGGTCGTTCCGAATCCCCGGATCCGCCAAAAAAGCCTTCGAGAATATGGTAGACCACCTCCCCGTCGATGGCCAGCAGGCTCATGGACTGGGAGGGTTCGACCCGCAGAATGTTGATGAAGATCGGCGGATCCAGACCGTGCAGAAAACGACCGAAAATCTGGTTGGTCGTGGATTTGGGCTGCACATGGACCTCCCGTCCCACCTTCTGGGTGAGCTTGAAGGAGAGTTGCGAGGCCAGATGTTCATTGATCAGATCCAATCCGGGCAAAGCGCCGACCCGAATGGCCGTCTTTTGCCCAAAGAAAAAGGAGGTGACCTTTTTTTCTTCTTTTTCGGACTTGGCGCTCTCCTCGCCACCGTCGAGGTTGATAGAGCCTTCGTCCAGCCCCGCCATCAGGGCGTCAATCTCTTCCGAGGAAAGGATTTGAGTCATCGTATTTCCGATCGAGAATCAACCGCCCGATTATTGAATGACAAATTCCGTAAAGTAGACCCGGGTGATGGAACCATTCACCAGGAGCGCATTGATCCTGGCCAAAAGTTCCTCCCGCAGCCGGAACTTCCCTTCCAGGGCCTGCAACTCCCTGGAGGATTTCGAGGTCAGAAGCGCCAGGATCACATCCTGCAACTGGGGCTTGCGCCGTTCCAGTTCCTGTTCCAGGGGCGACTTGCTGGCGGAAGAGGCTCCCTCTTTGCCGTGTTCTTCTTTCTTCTCGCCGCCCTTGCCGGCGGGTTCGCCTTTTTTGCCGCCGTCATCCATTTCCAACTGGATGGTGGTCTTGAGATAACGGTTGCCCTTGGGCTCGTTCAAGTTGACCACGAACGGGTCCAGCTTGAACATCACCCCGACCATCTCTTCGGGTTTTCTGGATTTCTGCTCCGGCGTGGGTTCCAGTTTCTCCGCCTCGGCGGCCTGCTTGCCACCCATGGACGAACCGAGAAAATAACCCCCACCCACTCCCAACAACAAGGCAACCACCGGGAAAATGATTTTCATCAATCCCCCTTTGCCACCTCCCGACTCCTGCTCCGCATCGTCTGCCATGAGACCCTTCCTTTATTTCGTACCGATTGTGTTGGGATCGGTGTCAAGTTAACAAACCGCAGCGCCATGCACAAAGCCTTTTTCCCCGCGGGGCAAAAAAACCGGCATTACCGCTTGAGGGAGATCAACTCCTCCAGCATGCCGTCCGTGACCGAAACGATGCGGGAGTTGGCCTGGAATCCGCGCTGCGTGGTGATCATGCGCACAAACTCGGCGGACATGTCCACGTTGGACTGCTCCAGGGAGTTGGAAAGGATGCTCCCCAACCGTCCGCTCTGGGCCGTACCCACCCGGGGCAGACCGGAATTGATGGTCTCTTTGTAAAGATTGGAACCCGTCTGCTCCAGGGCCAGTTCGTCGTTGAAGTCCACCAGCGCGACCTGGAAAAGCTGCTTGGTCTGTCCGTTGGTGTAATATCCACTGAGAATGCCATCCTGATTGACCGCCAACTTGTCCAGGAAGCCAGAGGGGAAACCATCCTGGCTGAGACGCAGGGTGGCGAAACCGCTGGAGACCTGAATGCTGCCCTCGCCACCGGTATTGTCCGTGTCATCCGCCACGGTTCCCGCGCCGAAGAGCACATCCAGGGTCTTTTTGGAAAAGTCATTGGTGGAGTCGGCCTTGGTGCCGATGGCATCACCGAAATCAAACAGAATCTCCTGGGGTTCGGCACCGCTGAAATTAAACAGCAACGGGGTGGAACCTTCGCTTTCGAGTTTTCCCATGGCGTTGAACTTCAATTGACCCGCCGTGTAGGTGGCCCCGGTCGGGGTGGCCTTGACGTTGGCGGCGGTCAGGTCCACGGCCTTCAGATCGCCAGTGCCCGCCTCATCGGTAACCGCGTGCCACTCCCAGGTATTGTCATCCGTGGTGTTGAGCTTGCGGAACTGGATCTCCACGTTGTGACCCTTGCCACGGGAGTCGTAGACCCGGATCGAGGTGGAAAAATCATAGCTGGCGGGATCGGTGGCGCTGTAGGGCAGATCCGCGCTTTTGGCCACAGTATTGGAGTCCAGATTGACCCCCACCACCGCCTTGCTGGTGGGCATGGGATCGGCGTTGTTGGCCGTGGAGATGTTGATGGCGGTCAACCCCCCCGCCTTCTGGTTGCCATCCACATCCAGCTCCCACCCCTGGATCACCAAACCGCTGGAGTTCACCAAGTCACCCTTGATGTCCTTGCGGAAGGAACCCGCCCGGGTATAGAAGGTGTCCATGGGACGTCCCGACACATCCAGCTTCGTGCTCAAAGCCGGATCCTTCACCATGAAAAACCCCTTGCCGTCGATGGAGAGATCCGTCACGCTGGCGGTGGAAAGAAACGCACCCTGAGACATGTTTTGGGTGATGTCGGCCAAACCCACACCGGTACCCACCTGTTTCTGGGCACCGGATCCGGTACTCCCCACAGACTGGACCAGCACATCCTCGAACGAGGAGGTACTCGCCTTGAAGGCCGTGGTATTGGCGTTGGCCAAGTTGTTACCGATCACGGTCATGGCTTCGCCGAAGTTGATCAAGGCGCTCGAACCGGAATACATCGCTTGCATGATGGACATAACAGCTCTCCGTGGACAATGGACCCGCGAGGTCTCTTAAAATTGGACTATGAATGCTATCCCTGTTCAACCTGGCGCACGTCGGCCAGATTCACCCGCCGCCCGTTCATTTCCAGGATGACTCCAGAGGTATCGTTGATCACCGCCTTCACCACACCGGACTCCAGGGTGGAAACCGCTACAGAGTTCCCCTCCGAATCCTGCCTGGTGACGGAAAATTGATAGTTGCCATTCGGGATGGCCGTATCCCGCACCGTATAACTTTGGGATCCGCTGTCAAAAGTTTGCGCGGGAATGGTCTTGACCACCTGACCGGTCTCATCCAACAGGTTGATGGTGACCGCTCCGGTCTGGGGCATGTCGAAACGCAGTTTCCCCTCCCCGCTGGCCATGGTCATATTGTTGCCTTCCACCACCGCCACCTTGCCGATATAGGAGACCGCCTGATTCATCTGACCGACATTCTGGGACTTCACCAGTTGTTCCAGCAGTTGATTGCTTTTCTGTTGTTCGTTCAAGCCGGTGAACTGGGCCATCTGACTGGTGAATTCGGTGTTTTCCACCGGTTTCATCGGGTCTTGATACTGCAATTGCGCGGTCAACAATTTCAGGAAATCAACCCGCAACTGATCGGCGTCCTGAGTGGTCTGGGCGTACTTGGTCGAGGTGGTATCCACCGTAGGAATGCTGCCATATACTCCACTCGTGCTGCTCATCGTCCATACTCCCGTCTGTCGTCGGAACCCATGTCAGGGTCGGTTCCCGCCGGGGCGATCATCGACCCTGAAGCTGTTTCATTCACATTTCGCGCCAAAATTGCGTCTTTTTCAGACAATCAGGCAAAAAGACTCAAACCTGCGGCCCCTCCACTGCTGGCGACAGGCGGCGAACGCAAGGATTCCATGGACAACTCTCCACGATCACTCCCCCGTCCACCCCACCAAATCTGGGATTGCTGCCGTTCGTCATCCGCCGGATTGCCCCCCTGGAATCCCCACTCCGGAGCGTTTCCGCCACCGCTGCCGTCATCCACATGGACGATCACCTCTCCCATTTCAAGATTCTGGCGGGCCAACGCTTCCCGCAACTGGGGCATTTGACGGTTCAGGATATCCCGTGTCGCTTCCGATTCGGTGGTGATCATCAAATGGACCTGACGCTCATCGTCCACCACCAGCCGCATATCCAGCCCTCCCAGATCCCGGGGATGCAGGGAAATCCGCACCTGTTCCGCACCGCCGGGACGGGAGATGACCCGCAACCGCCCCACTTCGTCGGCCAGATCATCGGCAAAGGTCGGAGAGTTGGCCGAAAGAGGGGTCTGGGAGGTGAGTCCCGGCTTGCCCGGGGCGGTGGGACTGCCATCGGAAACCAGACGCATGGCAAAAGCGAAATCGTTCTTGTCGTCGCCGGAGGTCAAGGCTTGCAGATGAGAGACTTCGGGACGGGTCATGCCCCGGGCACCCATGGTTTCGGCGAGCCGTTGGGCCGGGGAAGGAGGAACGGCGAATTCGTGGACAGGAGACGGACCCGGAGACGCGGGGGCTTGTCCCGTCGGATTGGGTTGACCCGGCGCCACGCCCTGACCCGGCAGTGACGGTATATTGGCGGAACCTGGAGACGCGGTTCCTTCCGTGGTGGGCGTACCGGACAAGGCGGCCACATGACCCTCCACAGGGACGATCAAGGCGCCATGGGGCAAGGCCAGCCACATTTCATCCCCTTTTTTCCGGTTGGAACGGGGTTTCCCCGGAGAACCGGCACTCTCTTGCAACGGTTTTTCTCCGGTCATCCCGGCGCAAGCCGTGGTCTCTGCGGATTCGGTGGTTTGCCCGGCGGCTTCGGATTCACTCTCGACATCCCGGGCTTCCCGGGCTTCCCGGGCTTCCCGGACTTCCCGGGATTCCTGGGAAACCCGCGCCTCCCGGGCCTCGCCGGATGCGCGGGTTTCCCGGGCTTCACTGACGTTTGCGGCATTTTTTTCAGACTCTTCCACCTCGGAACGGGAGCGGGCCGATTCGGTCTGGCTCTCGTCCTGTCCGGCAGCGGACTTGCGGGCCTCGGCCCGTTGCAACGCCTTCTCGAAATGGCGGGCGCTCGCCTCCTCGGCGGACCTGGTGACCGTTGTCCGCTCCGCACTGGCGGGCGGACGCATCTCCACCTGGGGAATGGACATCTTCAACAAGGTCATGGCAAGACTCTCGACGATGGAGTTGGCACAAAAAAGACGGGTATCCAACTCCATTACATTCAAACATCATGCCATATTGACAATTCAACCCCGACGCCATCCCCTGTCCCCCTGAACGGGACCGGGAGGCAAGATCCTCCACACCGGGCATTTTCTGCCCGAACCGGAAGCGCCGGTTTTGCCGACCCGGCAATCCCACCCTGCTTCCGATCTGCCGAATGGCGAACCGGAGGTCAAACCATCCCCCCCATCACAACCGCGCAACCAACTCCCGCACGATCTCCGCCGCCGGCTGAATGGAACGCACCATGCCCACGCTCTGCCCGGCCATCACCGAACCGTGTTCCACATCGCCATCGATGGCGGCGCGACGCAAGGCGCCGGCCCAGAAATGTTCCAGCTCCAGTTGGGCTTCGGCCCGGGCCTTGCGGCCTTCCCGTACCTCCTGCACCAACTCCAACTGCAAGCGGTTGAACTGCTCGGTTCCCTTGTTGAACAGGGCGCGTACCGGAATCACCGGCAGCACCGGATCAAACTGCACCGTCACCACCGCGTCCCGGGCCTGGGCCTGAATGAAACGCTGCTTGAATTTTTCATGGGCCACGCACTCCGTGGCGCAGACGAACCGGGTGCCCACCTGCACCCCCGCGGCCCCCAGGGCCACCATGGCCGCCGTGGTGGCCCCATCGGCGATCCCTCCGGCCACGAACACCGGCACCTCCGAGATGTGCGGCAAAATCTCTTGGGCCAGCACCAGCGTGGAGACCGGTCCCACATGCCCCCCCGCCTCGTGACCTTCGATGATCAGGGCGTCGGCCCCCCGCTGGATCAGCCGTTTGGCCAAAGCCAGGGAGGGAGCGAACAGGATCACCTTGACCCCGGCGCCACGCAACGCATCGACGGTCTCACGGCCCGGAAGCCCGCCGGCCAGCACACAATGGCTCACCTTCTCTTCGATGACCATGTTCACGAACTCCGGCAAGGCCGGATTCATGACAATCAGATTGATGCCGAACGGTTTATCGGTCAGAGAGCGCACCCCCCGCACCTCCTCCCGGGCCAGTTCCACCGGCATGCTGCCCGTGGCCAGCACACCAAATCCCCCGGCTTCCGAGATGGCCGCCACCAAATGACGTTCGGAAAGCCAAGACATGGCTCCCCCCATCACGGCGTGCTGCACACCGAGAAACGCCATGCCCCGTCGCCAGGAGTCCGGAACCGTTTCAGTGGTCATAGTCTTCATATTCTCCAAAAAGGTCTGCCTGTTAAGAAAACTTTAAAGAGGGGCGGAATACGGAACCGGGAATCCCCGTCGCACGAGGGGATAAAGACCGGGTACCCAAGACGAAAAGACCGGGCACCAAGGCCCGGTCTTTTCGTCTTGCCATCCTTCGGATCGAAAAAAGTCACCGCTGCCCTTTGGTTGCGGATTCCAAAGGAAGGGCGCCTCTTGAACCCTTTGAAATCAGGCGGCGGCCGCGATGGCGGCGAGATCGATGTCATCCGGATCCTGGAGGTCCAGACACGACTGGCCGGCTTGTTTCTTGCTTGCCGGTCCAAGGCAGACTTTCAAACGCTCTTCCAGGCGGTTCAAGGCCCATTTGGGATCGATGTTGACCAGGGAACAAATCCAGTTGAAAGAACCCGGCTCCATGGAGGAGGAGTGAAACCATTTCCGCAAGGTGCGATAATCATAACGAAACACCGGATCCTCCATCACGGCCGGATCCTGACGATACCGCTCCAGGGCCACGAGATCACGCACCGCCCGATCCATGACGGCCATCCAGAGATGGGTGTCATTATTGTCCACGGCAGGCTCATGCAACAGTTCCGAAACGACCGATTTGTTCATAGTACAACTCTCCCTGTCAGACCCGATGGCCCGTCTTTACTAGATGATTTTAAACGAGAACAACGCCCATGGGCGCAGTCCGGACAAAACGATAACCGCGCTCTCTTCGTCCCATCGCGGCCCGCGGCGTACAGGGGGATTCCACCCCCTTCGCCATGGCCACGACCCATTTGTAACATAGCGTAAATGGGAAAAATGCATCCAAAGCGCGTTAATCATAGCCGAAACATTCCAAAAATGATATAGAAATTTTCGCCGCGATCCATTTTCACGCGGCCAGACGTGCCTGTGGGGGAATGCCTCCTTGTCCATCTTGATTTCTCGGATGGAATCCCGATACACTGATAAAGTCCGCCTCTTAAAAAAAGGGTTGCGGTCCGTAACAACCCGTAACAAGCGTCGCGCGTTCAGGGGAAATTGTCGTCATGGCCGAGGAAGATGATGAACTATTGGGCATGTTCGTGCAGGAAGCCACCGAGCATTTGGAGACCATCGAGCCTGACCTTCTGACCCTGGAGGAACGAGGCGACAGCACGGATCCGGAGATCATCAACCGGCTGTTCCGCAGCGTGCACTCGATCAAAGGCTCGGCCGGATTCTTCGGACTTTCCAGCATCACCAAGCTGAGCCACACCATGGAGAATCTCCTGGGCAAGGTGCGGGACAAGTCCATGTCGGTGTCGCCAGCCGTCACGGACAGTCTGCTCTCCGGGCTCGACAAGCTGCAAACCATGATCCACGACGTGTCGGCCAGCGAATCCGTGGACGCCAGCGAACAGATCGCCACCATCCAGGCCATCCTGGAAGGCAGCGGCATGGGGGGGGGAGCGGCGCCGAAAGTGCTGGCAGCCCCGGCTCCCAAACCCGCGCCCACCCCGGAACCGGCTCCGGAACCCGAACCGGTCCCCGAGGCCGATCCCGGGGAGTCCGACGACGCCCCTGCGGCAACCGGGACGGAAACCAAAAAGGTGGTGCTCAAGACCTTCGACCTGCAAAAATATCCGGAGGCGGTGGCCGATGCGGTCACCCATGGACGCCGGTTTTTCTCCATCACCATGGATCTGCCGTCTGGCAAGGACGAGCGGATCGACCTGTTCAACACCACCAAATCCTTGATGGAATCGGTGGGATCCATCGTGGCCACGGATCCGTCCTTCCAGTCCAACAAGGAACTGGAAGCCCTGGAAACCACCTCTTTGGCGGTCCTGCTCTCCACGGTCTTGGAGGATGATCTGCTGCTGTCGCTGCTACAGGTGGCGCCGGACCACATCCAGAAGCAGGCCCTGCCCGCCGGCGCGGCCCAGACCGCCCAGGTCACCGCGACCCGCAAGGCCTCCGGACCGATTGTCGTGGCCAGCAAACCCCGGGAGATCAACAACAACGACGAAGACGAGGACGAAGACGACTCCGGCCAACGGACCAAAAGTCCCCACACCCCCCGTCTCAAAAAACCCAAATATGCCGCCACCCCCAAGCGCAGCGCCACCCCCCGCACCGGAGCCCCCACCACCAAAAGTTCCAGCCCCACGGTGGAAGAGACCCTGCGGGTCAGCGTCTCCTTGCTGGACGAGCTGATCAACAACGCGGGAGAACTGGTGCTGGCCAGAAACCAGCTCTCCCGCGCCGCCGTGGAGGTGCAGGCCAAATTCCCCCACTTCGGACCTTTGGTGCAAAATCTGGACTCCATCACCAGCCGCATCCAGGAACGGGTCATGCAGGCCCGCATGCAGCCGGTTTCGGTGGTGTTCAACAAGTTTCCCCGCATCGTGCGGGATCTGGCCCACAAACTGGGCAAAAAAATCGATCTGGAACTGCGGGGCGGCGACGTGGATCTGGACAAGTCGGTGATCGAACATCTCTCCGATCCCCTGACCCACATGATCCGCAACGTGGCCGACCACGCCATCGAAATGCCCCAGGACCGTCTGGCCAACAACAAACCCGAAGCCGGACAGGTGGAACTGGCCGCCTATCACGAAAACGGCATGGTGAACATCTCCTTGGCCGATGACGGTGGCGGCATCGACGCGGAACGAGTCAAGGCCAAGGCGCTGGAACGGGGCGTGATCACCGAACGCCAGGCCGACACCATGAGCGAAGAAGACGCCCTGGATCTCATCTTCGCGCCGGGTTTCTCCATGGCCAAGAAGATCTCCGATGTCTCGGGCCGCGGCGTGGGCATGGACGTGGTGCGCACCAATATCGAAAAACTCGGTGGCACGGTTCAGATCCTCTCCAAGGTGGGCAAGGGGACCACCATCATTCTCAAGCTTCCCCTGACCCTGGCCATCATTCCGGCCATGATCGTGTCCGCGGGCAACCAGCGTTTCGCCATTCCGGAGATCGGACTGGTGGAAATCGTGCGGGTGGCGGAATCCGACCGTGCCCAACAGATCGAAATCGTTGGCAACGCCCCGGTGCTGCGACTGCGCAACATGCTGCTGCCTTTGGTGGATCTCACCGAAGTGTTGAACATTCCGCGCGTCTGGCCCGCCGACAGCCAGGAACCCGACCGCCGGGAACGGCTTTCCGACCGTCGGGGCGCCATGCGCAAGGCCAAGGAAGCCTCCATCAACAGCAAAAACCACACCGATCCCCTCACCGATCGCCGGGATCCCCACACCCTGGTGGCCTACGTGATGGTCCTCAACGTAGGCGGCAACGAGTTCGGCATGGTGGTGGATGAAGTCCTCGACAGCGAAGAGATCGTGGTGAAGCCCCTGCCCGCCTTCTTCAAGGACAACCCCTGTTTCTCGGCCACCACCATTCTGGGTGATGGCAGCGTCTCCTTGATCATCGACTACGCCGGACTCATGGAGCAGGCCCAGATCAACTTCAGCAACGTGGAACGGGCCACCCGCATGGATCTGGACGAGGAACGCCGGGCCGCCTTGCGGGAGAGACAGAACATCATCCTGCTGGAAACCGGTACCGGACTCATCATGGGTATTGTCCACAGCATGGTGCGCCGGGTGGAGAAGATCTCCCCCAAACTCCTCGACACCATCGGCGGACTCCCCTATGTACGCTACGACGGCAAGACCTTCCGGGCCATCTACCCGGATCACGTCCTGGGACTCGAAGGCATGGGGCTGTCCCGCAACAGCAGCGACTCCGAGGAAGAGGAGGATCTCAACCTCTGCATGGTGGTGCCCAACATCCCGGACATCCAGGCCGGTCTGATCTTCTCGCGCATCCTCGACACCCGGGAGACCAACATCGATCTGGATTGCCGCGCCATCCAGGCTCCTGGCCTGTTCGGTTCGGCGCAGATCGACGACCGGGTGGTGCTGTTCCCGGATGTCAACGCCGTGTTCGAGATGGCGGGCATCCGTCCTCCCTGGCTGCCGCCTCAGGTGGAAGGCTCGGGATTCCGCGCCTTGGTGGTGGACGACACCCCGTTCCTGCGGGTACTCACCAGCAACTATCTGAGTTCGGTGGGCTTCGAGGTGGATCAGGCCGAAGATGGCCAGGCCGCCATCAGCATGCTCAACCGCAGCGACTACGACTTGTTGGTGACCGACCTCAACATGCCGGTCATGGATGGCTTCGAGCTGGCCAACGAGCTGAATGGCACGCCCCATGCGGAAATCCCCATGATCGCCACCACATCCTCCATCTCCTCGGAGCTGGAAGATCGTTGTACCCGTGCCGGGTTCGTCAGTTGTGTGCCCGCCATCGACAAGAACCGACTGCTCAAGGTGGTCTCCACCCTGCGCCCCCGTTGACGCATTGACACCGTGAAACCAGAACCGCCGGAGTAACCCTGCCATGCTCGTCAGCACTTTCACCCTGGGCGACCTCTATCTTGGGATCGATATCCTCTTGGTCCGGGAGATCAACCGCTCCATGGAGTGTACCCCGGTCCCCGGCTCTCCGGACTACATCCGGGGCATGCTGAATATTCGCGGTCGTGTCATCACCCTGTTCGATCTGAAATCCCGACTCTGCTGGTCGAAACCCGACTCCGGCGAAAGCCGGGTCAAACAATACAACGTCATCATGAAGACCCGGGACGAAGTGTTGAAAATCGACCACGAACTGGCCATGACCAAATGTCCCTGGGAGGATCCGGTGGGATTGGCCGTGGATCAACTCGGGGACGTGCGGGACATCGTGGATGACAACATTCTGCCGCCACCGGCCAACCTGACCGGCATCGCCGCCGATTTTGTCCACGGAGTGGTGGAGTTCGAGCGCAATCTTCTGATCATCCTCGATGTGGCCACAGTGCTGGGGCTGAACAATCAGGCTTCAAGTTGACAGTGATGAGCGGCCGGAACGACCAGCTCCTCCGGGAGATCCGCGAAGAGGTCACGCGCGAAGTGGACAGCGTGCGCGTGGAAATGGGCCAGATCCGCTCGCTGGTGCAAGATGCCATTGTCAAGTTGACCGACAGTTTCAACGGACTGCGGGACAAATCCAACGATCAGCATCAGCTTGTCTCCTCGCTCACCCAATCCATGGACATCTCCAAGGATGCGGACGATTCAGCGATCAGCATTCGTAAGTTTGTCAGCGAGACGGACAAGATTCTGCGTACCTTTGTGGATCACATCATTCTGGTGAGCCGCCAAAGCATGGAGATGGTTCACCGGGTGGACGCCCTGGCCAGTCAGATGAACGAAGTGGTGATCCTCATCAAAGACATCAACGGCATCGCGGAACAGACCCATGTGCTCTCCCTCAACGCCCGGATCGTGGCGGCCCGGGCCGGCCAGGCGGGACGCTCCTTTGCCGTGGTGGCCGACGAGGTGCGCAAACTGGCGGGCAACTCCCACGCCTTCAGCGGCAAGATCAGCGATGTGATCGATCAGGCCCGGGAGAACATCATGGCCACCAAGGAGATCATCGAAGTGATGGCCTCCAAGGATATGAGCTTTGCCATCGAATCCAAAGGCCGGGTGGACTTCATGATGGAAGAGGTCAATGCCATCGACCAGTTCACCGCCGAAACCATCGGCAAGGTGGCCGAGATCACCGAAGAGATCAACATGCGAGTGGGCATCGCGGTGATGTCCTTGCAGTTCGAGGACATGGTCACCCAATTGACCCACAGCATGGAGCGAAAGTTCGCGGTACTGGAACAACTGTCGGCGCTGTTTCCCTCCGATCTTGGGGAACACGACGCCGATTCCATCCAGGAAGCGCTCGTCCATCAGATAGAGCGCTTCAACATCGCCGACCGTCAGGCTGTGCAACAGACCAGCATGGATGAAGGCGGCATCGAGTTGTTTTAAAAAAGCGTTCGGAAAACCCCGAGGTTCGGGTTGCGTTCCCCGACGCCGAGATCATCATACTTTTTTTCTACTCACCATTCTGAACACGAGGAGAACCCCATGTCTGGAACCATTCACGTCAGCCGCAGCGACAAGGAGACCGTCATCGGAGTCAAAGGTCGCTTCAACTTCGAGATGCACTCCCAGTTCCGCGCCGCCTATCAAAGCGACTCCGGAGAGGACAACCAGGGCAGACGGTTCGTGATCGATCTGGCCGGCACCGAATACATCGACTCGTCGGCGCTGGGCATGCTGTTGCTGCTGCGGGAAGAGGCCGGAGCCAACGAATCGGACATCGAGATCATCAACACCCGTCCGGAAATCCGCAAGATTCTGGAAACCGCCAATTTCCAACGCCTGTTCAAAATCGCCTGACCGAAAATACCGCCCCCTTTTTTGAATGCGAAAGTTTGAATGCGAAAGACGGCATGAAGATCCTGATCGTCGATGACGACCCAATCAACCGGACGATTTTGCAACGGTTGCTGGGCAAGGAAGGACACGAGGTCATCACGGCCAACAATGGTCGCGACGGCGTGGAGGCGTTTGCGCTCCATCATCCGGATCTGGTGCTGATGGACATCCGCATGCCAGGGATGAACGGTTACGAAGCGGCGCGGGAAATCAAAACCCTGCACGCTTCCCATTTCACGCCGATCATCTTTCTGACCGCGGTGACCGATGAAGAGGGGCTGGTGCAATGCATCGACTCCGGCGGTGACGACTTTCTGACCAAACCGTTCAACCGCACCATCCTGCAAGCCAAGATCGGTGCCATGGAACGGATCCGCCAATTGCACGCCCGTTTGCGGTTGCAAAAGGAGGAACTGGAACTCCATCAGGAACGGGTCCATCAGGAACTCGAAGTGGGCAAGCATATTTTTGCCCACATCGTGCGGGCGGGCAATCTGCTGGACGCCCCGTGCCTGAACCACTGGACCTCGCCGATGACCCTGTTCAACGGCGATCTCCTGGTGGCCAGTTACAATCCCGCCGGTGGTCTGCACATCATGCTGGGGGATTTCACCGGTCATGGTCTATCGGCGGCGGTGGCGGCCATGCCGGTGGCGGATATTTTCTATGACATGACGGCCCAGGGATTTTCCATCGGCGACATGGCCGAGGCAATGAACGTCAAGCTGTTGTCGATCATGCCCCGACGGATGTTCTGCGCCGCCTGCCTGATCGAGGTGGACCATCGACAACAAAGTCTCGTGATCTGGAACGGTGGACTGCCGGATGTACTGATCGTGGATGGATCGGGGCGTCTGGTGCAACGCATCCCCTCGACCCACATGCCCCTGGGGGTGGCTCCCATGACCCGGGAGGACCGCAAGGTGGAAATCCTGGAAATCCGTCCGGATTACCGGGTGTTTCTGCACTCCGACGGCGTGACCGAAGCCACGGCCACCAACGATACCATGTACGGTTCGGAACGCCTGGAGAGCCATTTCGACGGCACCCATGGTCCCGAAACCCTGTTTCACGCCATTCTCGACGATCTGGAACAATTCCGCGGCACCGCCCAGCAGACCGATGACATCAGCCTGTTGGAAATCGTCTGCGACCGGGCCGGAGAGGAACCCCGGGGCATCGAGGAGAAACGTCAACGCACCGCCATTCCCCCGACCCCCTGGGAGGCCTCGTTCACCTTCAGCGCCCACACCCTGAAAAGCGTGGATCCCCTGCCGACGGTCATCAACACGGTGATGAATCTCCAGGCTCCGAGCGGGCATCGGGAACGGTTGTATACCATTCTGGCGGAGCTGTTCTCCAATGCCCTGGATCACGGCCTGCTGAAACTGGACACCCGCACCAAAAAAACCCCCGAAGGATTCATCCAGTACTACACCCAGCGGGAGGAACGTCTGGCCCGGCTGGAGGAGGGAACCATCCGGCTGGAACTCTCCCACCGGCCCCGACCGCCGGAACAGACCGGCACCGAACCCAGAGGCGGCGAAATTCACATTCTCATGGAGGACACGGGCTGCGGATTTGAACTGGATCAGGTTCACTCCCAACTGCAAGGCAATGTCGGCCATGGTGGACGGGGCATCGCGCTGGTGAAATCCCTGTGCCACTCGTTGGAATATCAGGGGCGCGGCAACCGCGCCAAGGCGGTTTACCGATGGACGCTATAGATCTGACGGGACCGATGCAAGCGATGGGAGCGATGCATGGCTGAATTCATCAATGCCATGGTGGTGGATGATACCATCACCTATCGCATGATCATGAAAAAAGTCGCGGAGAGCATTCCCGGCATCCGCGTCACCAACACCTCTTCCAACGGCAAGCTGGCACTGGACAAAATCGTCGCGCAATTCGCCTCCAACGACCCGGAAAGACCCCATGTGGTGCTTCTGGACGTGGAGATGCCGGTCATGGATGGCCTGACCACCCTCAAAGAGCTGCGCAAACGGTTTCCCAGGCTGACGGTGGTGATGGTGAGTTCCACCTCCCGATCCAACGCCAACATCATTGTCGAATGCCTCAACGCCGGCGCCATCGACTTCATCACCAAGCCTCTGGAAAACAATGTGGAGCGGGCCAAGGCCGCCTTGCGTCACAGCCTGGAACCGATCCTGTCGCTGCTGTTGCAAAACACCGACAACGATCAACCACCCGCCTCCGCCCCGACCCCGTCCGCTGCGGCCCCGGGTCCGGCCTCGGGTCCGGCCTCGGCGGCGACCTTTCCGGCACCCGGAGCGGCTTCCCGGCCTCCCCTGTCGCCTCCGATCCGACCACCGGTGCTGCCCCGTCCGACGGAACGCTTGGTCACCCCCCCCACACCCGCGGTCTCCTTCGCCCCCCGCTCCGCCGTCTCCTTGAAAAGTCCCAACCTGCCGGACCTGCTGCTGATCGGCTCTTCCACGGGGGGTCCGGCGGCATTGACGACCATCTTCTCCATTCTCAAGGAAAAATTGCCCATCCCCACCCTGATCGTTCAGCATATGCCTCCGGTTTTCACCACATCCCTGGCCGCGCAATTGAGCCGTGCGTCGGGTCTGACGGTGAAAGAGGCCAGGGACGAGCAACCTCTGACACCCGGAAGTGTCACTATTGCCATGGGAGGACGACATATGACCTTGCAAAATCGCGAAGGAAGCTTCAAACTGATTCTCAACGACGGACCCAAGGTCAACGAATGTCGTCCGGCGATCGATGTGTTATTTATGTCTGTGGCCGCTTCCTTCACGGGAAGCGTTTTGAGCATTATCCTCACCGGCATGGGACGGGACGGGACCAACGGTGTGGACGCACTGAAACGCGGAGGCAAAACGTGGTGTATCACTCAAGACAAGCAATCCTGCGTGGTGTACGGCATGCCCCGTTCCGTTGAAGAAAAAGGCCTTTCCGACGAAGCCCTGTCTCTGGATGCCATCGGTCCCAGGATCATTCAACTCTGCAACCCATCAGTGGCCCGCTGACCATGGCCATCACTCAAGAAGAATTCGACGCCATCCGTCATTTCATCAACGAGCACAGCGGTATTCAGATCAATCCCGGCAAGGAGTATCTGATCGAAAACCGTCTGACCGTCCTGCTGGTGCAGAACGGCTGCGAGAACTTTCTCCAGTTGCACGCCAAATTGAAAGCCGACACCGGCCCGTTGCGGACCAAGGTGATCGACGCCATGACCACCAACGAAACCTTGTGGTTCCGCGACGACTCCTTCGCTTCGGCCCTGTCCGATCATGTAGTCCCGGCCCTGGTCAAAAAAGCCCGTACCGCGCCCCAGGTCCGCATCTGGTCGGCGGCCTGTTCCACGGGTCAGGAGCCTTATTCCATCTCCATGCTGATCAACGAAGAGTTGAGCAAGGTGGATGCGCCCCCTCCGATCAGCAAGTTTTCCATTCTGGCCACGGATCTCTCTCCCTCGGCCATCGTGCTGGCTTCTTCGGGGCGCTACAGCCAATTGGCCATCTCCCGGGGCATGCGTCCGGAGTTCCTGGAACGCTACTTCAAAAAGAATGGCATGGTCTACGAAGTGGCCCCGGAAGTGCGCAATCTGGTCAAGTTCCAACAGTTCAATCTCATGAGTCCCTTCAAGGAACATGGAATCTTCGACTTTGTGCTCTGCCGCAATGTGTTGATCTACTTCTCGGATGAGTTGAAGCGTCAAATCTATGGCAAGATTCATGACAGTCTTCAAAAAGACGGACTCCTGGCGATCGGTGCGTCGGAATCACCCAGGGGGTATACGAACGGGTTTCAACAAGTCATGATGGGCAGCGCCGCACTGTACCGCCCAACCTGAAGACATGCAAGTGAGTCGCAACCTGGAAACACGTTTTGAAAAAGTGAAACCTCATGAAACTACTCACCATTGACGACTCCAGAACCATTCGTCGCGTCATCAGCGGCATCGGAGCCATGGTCGGCTTCGAGGTGCTCGAAGCGGAAAACGGCGACATGGGCATCAAAGTCCTGGAAAAACATGGCGAAGAGGTCGCCCTGATCCTTCTGGACTGGAACATGCCCGGCATGAATGGTCTTGAAGTGCTGAAACTGCTCAAGGCCGATCCACGCTGGGCGCACATTCCGGTGATGATGGTCACGACCGAAGGCGAAAAAGACTACATCATCAAGGCGATTCAGGCCGGTGCCATCCACTATCAGACCAAACCCTTCACACAAGAAGAGATGGCGGCCCGTATCATGGAAGCCTTGGGCATGGGCGGTCTTTAAGCGTCGGTTGTCAATCCAGCATCCCCACCCTTCACGGAGCGTCCCATGAGCGGATCCGATACTGCCGAACTGATGCACAAACTCTTGAACGGCCTGCGCCTAGCGGTCACGGAAATGATGACCTCCATGGCCATGTCCGAAGTGGTCTTCGCCGGCCAGGAGAGCGCGGATTCCTTCACCCTCACCAACGAAGTGGTGGGACTGGTACGGTTGGACGGACAATTGCATGGCATGGTGGGTGTGTCATGCAGCCAGACACTCTTGCGTGAGATTGTTTCCCGCATCGTGGGGCTCACACCCGATGATCTCACCATGGAAGATCTGCTCGACGGCGCCGCGGAACTGGCCAACATGGTGTGTGGCGGCATGAAAACCAAAGCCCAGATCGGCAGTGTCAATCTCTCCCCCCCGGTCGCCATCGTCGGCCAGGAGTACACGGCCCAATGGAAAACCAATCACCCGACCACAGTCTTCACCTTTCAAATGGATGAAGGCGTGCTCATGGTCCATGCCAGCCTGTAGAATCACCTGGGCCAGAAAAAACTTGAACCTTTGGCACTTTTCTGCGAAGGTATTGATTTTGACTTGATCGTATATCGTTTCAACCAGACCGACGGATTGCAGAGAGGGAATATGCGCGTATTGATCGTTGACGACTCCAGCGTCATGCGGAAAATTGTGGCTCGTGGCCTACGTCAGGCCGGTTTCAAAATCACGGACATCCTGGAAGCCGGCGATGGCCAGCAAGGCATGGACCTGCTCAAAACCGACACCAACTTCAAGCTGATCCTCTCGGACTGGAACATGCCGATCATGGATGGCCTGAATTTCGTCAAATCGGTCCGCAGCGGTCCTCCCGCCATCAAGAACATCCCCATTGTCATGGTTACCACCGAAGGTGGCGAAGCCAAAGTGGGTGCCGCCATGGAAGCCGGTGCCAACGGTCACATCAAAAAACCGTTCACCCCGGAAACCCTCCAGGTCGAACTGGAACGGTTCCTGAAATAACACGCCCACCCCGCTTCACACATGAGGTCGGCAGAAACACCATTGTTCGCAACCCGTTTCCCGGGTGCAGGCAATGGTGTTTCTGCCTTCTTTTCCGCCGACTCGTTCCATCCCGCCTCGGTTTCATCACCCTGTCCGTTAGTGCCAATTTTTTGAATGGTATAAAATTTGCTTTAAATCCCTCGCCAGATCCTTGGATCACACCCATGTGGATATATGAGCGAGCGTTAAGCGATGGAAACACCCCAAGATATCGTAAAAAGGGCACGTCCCTTTTTCCTGAACTATGTCACCAAACTGGGTAACGACCTCAACACCCTGACCGCTGCGCCTGTGGTCTGCTCGCTCCAGGAGATCGAGTTGAACAGAGGTCGCGACGATCTGGAGTTGTTGTTCGAGTCGGATCGCAGCGTCGCCTATGTCACCGAAGATGGCATGAACTCGGGCGATATCCACCTGATTTTTGACATTGCCACCTCCATTGCCCTGACCGGCCTCATGATGATGATGGGGGCTTCGGTCATTCAAAGCCAGGTCAAGAACAGAGAGTACAACGAAGAGATCCAGGAGGGTTTTCAGGAAGTCTCCAACCAGGTGGTGGGTGCCCTCAACGACCTGGTGGAAAAAAAGCTCAGCGAAGGGGGCCATCTGTTTCTGGTCAGCACCACCCATGTCACCTATGGGGACTTCCCCACCACCTTCAAGGAGAACACCACCTATCTGGCGGTGAAGGTTCAGATTCAGGTTTCCGACTTTCCGCCGCAAGACGCCTATTGGGTGTTGTCCCGAGGGTTTGCCGAAACCTTGTTGAAGGTCAAGATTCCCGGATCGGACGCCGAAATCGCCGCAGACACCCAACGTGGAAAAGGGGGAGGAGAAGCTGCCGCCAAGTCGGCGCCCGCAGCCGTGGAACCCCCACCGCCTCCACCACCACCTCCGCCGCCTCCACCGCCGCCTCCGCCGCCCCCACCGCCGCCTCCACCGCCGCCTCCACCCCCACCGCCGCCTCCGGCCAAGTCTTCCGGTGCCGCCAAGGCTCAGGGTGGCAAAGGCCAGACCGGCAGCGCGCAGGGCAAGGGCGGCGCGTCGGCGGGAGCTGCCAAGGGGTTGGCGGGGGGAGGTGGTGATGACGAAGGGGAAATCGCCTTCCTGGATCCTTATGATCCCGGGGCGGGTCCGGGACGGGAAGTGATCGACAGTTCCATGGAAGAGGCGGGGAGCATGACCCGGGGAGGACTGGGGCCAAGCGGAAAATCCGGGGGCAAGGCCTCCATCGCCCAGGGCCAGATTTTCAGCCCCATCCCGACGATTCAATACGTCAAGGATTCCCTGCCCACTCCCAACGACGCAGGCAGTGTGGCGACGGTCATCACCGAGTATCCTTTCACCTTGAAGGAAGACGAACGGGTGATCGTGGCCATCAACGCCATGCGTCAGGACGGCTACCGGTACATGGGGATCGAGCGTGGAGGAAAATTGATTCGGGTGGTCAGTCAGAGCGATCTGCGACAGATCATGGGACCGTTTTTCGGCACCAAGGCCATGAACGCCCGGGACAAGGCGTTATGCAATCTGCCCATCGGCAAGATCAACGCCACCCAGAAGGTGATTTCCGTCACCTTGTCCAGTTCCATCGGGCAGGCGGCGGATTTGATGATGGAAAACCGTCTGCACGCCCTGGCCGTGGTGAGCAACCAGGGGGTGTTGCGGGGGTTTGTCACCCTGCACGGGCTGTTGGATTTCTATCGACGCAAGAAGCAGATCTGATCCATCGCATGTGTCACGATTGAAAGAAAAGAAGGGGTCTGGGGAATGAATTCCCAGACCCCTTCTTTTCTTTCAATCGTTGACGAAGAATCAGGACCGGAAGGGTTGCTTGTCCGCGTAGGGATTCTCCTTGCCGCCACGGAAGTCAATCCGCAATGGCACCCCCTGAAACCCAAACTTCTCCCGCAACTGATTTTCCAGATAACGTCGATAACTCTCTTCCACCTCTTCGGGACGACTGACGAAAAAAACCACCAAAGGTGGCGCCACCCGCACCTGCGACGCAAAACGAAAACGCACCGGACGACCACTGCGCCGGGGATGGGGATTGGCCTCCTCCACCTCCGCCAGCCAACGGTTCAACACCCCGGTGGAAACCCGCTGCTGACCCGCCTCCCACACACGCCGCACCACCGGCAACAACCGATCCACCCCGTGCCCGGTCCGACCGGAAAGAAACACCACCGGCGCATGCGAAAAACGCGGAAAAGCCAAACCCAACTCCCGCCGAAAAGCACTCTCCGCCTCCCGTCCCCGAGGCACCGCATCCCACTTGTTGACCGCGAACACCAGACCACATCCGGCATCCAAAGCATGCCCGGCCACCCGCTGATCCTGTTCGGTGATGCCCCGCACCGCATCCAACACCAAAACCGCCGTCTTGGCCCGATCCATGGCGTTCAAAGCCGCAATGGCCGCGTATTTCTCGATGCGCAACGCAATCCGCGCCTTGCGCCGCAAACCCGCCGTATCCACCAACACATAACGATTGCCCTGGGCATCGGTCAACGGCGCATCCACGGAATCCCGGGTGGTGCCGGGCTGATCCGAAGTCACCAACCGCTCTTCCCCCAACAACCGATTGACCAGCGTACTCTTGCCCGCGTTCGGACACCCGACAATGGCCACCCGTACCACCCCATCATCACGCCATTTGTCCGTCGGACCACTGGCTTGCGGCACCGCCGCTTCTGCCGCCGCGGATTCTTCCTCTGCTTCGGGATCCAACTCCGGCTCAGGCTCCACGACAGGCAACGGACAACGGGAATGGGCCACCCGCAACAGGTCATCCACCCCCACCCCGTGGGTCGCCGAAACGGCCACCACAGTCTGCATCCCCAACCGGTAAAACTCCGCAAGCCCCCCCGCGCCCACATTGCCCTCGGACTTGTTGACCACACACACCACCGGCTTGCCGCAACGCCGCAACCGCTTGGCCAACTCCAGATCATCCGCCAAAGGACCGGTCCGGGCATCCAAGACAAAAAAGATCAGATCCGCCTCCTCGACCGCCAACTCCGCCTGCTCCCGCATCCGCGCCAGCAACGGCTCCCGGTCGTCGGACTCAAATCCGCCCGTATCCACCACCCGAAACGCACGCCCATTCCACGTCACCATCCCGTACTTGCGATCCCGGGTCAAACCAGGCGTATCGTCCACCAACGCATCGCGGGACCGGGTCAACCGGTTGAACAGCGAAGACTTGCCCACATTGGGCCGTCCCACCAAAGCCAGCAACGGTCCGACTCCCGTGATCACATCCGCCCCGGCCCGCCACACCCGTCCCCGCCCACGCCCGCGCTTATTCATAACGCAACAGATCGCCCTCGTTGGTCCACAGATAGATGCCATCCTCCGTCACCACGGGCAATGACAAAACCGGCCCAGAAAGCTTGTCCCGACCCATCACCCGACCGCTCAACGGATCGATGGCAAACAGATGCCTCTGATCATCCGCCACCAAAAGCCGTTCCTTGTACAGGATCGGAGTGGTCAACAAGCCATCGCTCAACCGCACACGCCACAACTCCACCCCATCATCCGCGCTCATGGCCGCCAGATTGCCATCCATGTCCACGACAAACAGACGCCCCGAAGACCACAACGGCTGACGTACCGCCGAAAGCCGTTTTTCCCAGATCCGGTTGCCGTTGGAGGCCAGACTGGCCATGACCCGTCCCTGATGATTCACCACAAAAGCCCGACGCGGCGACATCAACTGGGGTCCGCGCTCCTCGGACAACACCACCGAAGCGTCCACATCCTGCATCAGATCCAACTCGCTGCTGCCCCCGAGTACCCGCAGATTGTCCGACCAGACCCGCTTGCCATCCGCCAGTCGCAAGGCGAACACCTCGCCGGAAGAGTAACCGATGAACGCCAAACCATCCGCCGCCGCAGGAGTCGAGGCCCCCATGACCACCAACGCCTCGGACGGAGTGCTGTGCATCCAGACCCGCTGCCCGGTTTGGGCCTCCAGAGCGTGGGTACGGTTGTCCAGGGTTTGGAAGATGACCTTGCCCTCCACGGCCAAAGGTGCCGAATCCACGGCTGTGGTCAATTTGGTCCGCCACATCTCCGCACCGGTTTCGATGGACAAGGCGACCATGGATCCCTGTTCGGTGCCGGCGTAGACCCGTGATTCATCCATGTCCACCCCGCCCATGACCGCGGAACCCAGGGAGACCTTCCAGATCACCTCACCGCTCTTGCGGTCCACTCGGGCCACATGGCCCTGGAATGTCCCGACAAAAATCGACTCCCGACCCACAGCCACCCGACCCGGTTGCACAAAATGTTTGTCGGGGGAGCCTGCCAACGACCGGCTCCAGACCAGTCGCATACCCGTTTCGCTGCCCGGATCCGGGGACTGGAATCGGGCACTCTCCTTTTCGCTGCCCTTGCCCCCCAGCCAGGTGGGAGTGGCGCATCCGGAGAGCATGCCCATCATCACGGCCACCGCCAGCACCGATGCCAGACCTCGCCTTTTCATCCTCTTTTCTCCCCGAATGCCCATGGACTTACCCCCCCATCCGTTGAATCCGCCGCTCCAACCGCTTGCGCAAGCCACCCTCGGGCTTCAAGGAAAGCGCATCCTTGTACAGAGCCAACGCCCCCTTGTCATCCCCACTCCCGGAGGTCAACACCCCGGCGAACTCCAAAGCCTGAGGCTTGTAAACCGACTCCCGGGAAATGCCCTCCAACCGCTGCAACGCCAGTTTGGGATCATCGGCCAGCACATACGCGATCTGAAGAGTGGCCAGATCCTTCAAAGGCGTCCCCGCCGAGGCGGATACCTCCTCCAGCAACCGCACCGCCGCATCCCGTTTGCCCTCTTCGGCCAGGGCGCGGGCCTCGGCAAGCCGGGCCATCAGGGCGTAACCGTGTTGACCATAGGTGGCGGCCACCTCGTTCAACGCCTTGCGACCCGCCGCATCGTCATCGCTCCGCACATCCATGGCCCCCAGATAATGGTCCGCCACTTCGATGTCACGTTTTTTCATGTACTCGGTCCAACCCACATAGGCAAACAAGCCCATAAACAGCACCACCAGTCCGCCGATGATCCAGTGTCGGTTTCTCTGCCACATCCTGGCGACATTTTCCGCCTCCAGTTGTTCGTCCACCTCCTCGAAAATACCTTCCAGTTCCACCCGAGACACGATCGTTCCCCTTTTTCGATTAAGATTTCACGTTGACCGACTGACCCGCACGCCCCAACCCAGCACCCACGGCCTCGATCAACCGCTCCACAGGCAGCGTCTGCTGCTCCCCGGTCTCCATCCACTTGATGGCCACCTGCTCCTCCTGAGCCTCCTGTTGACCGACGATCACCGCCACCGGCGCCAAAGAACGTCCCGCGTGTTTCATCTGGCTTTTCATGCCGCCGCCGCTCAGGTGCATCTCCACCGACAGTCCGGCTTCCCGCATGGTTTCGGCGAGTCGCAGGCCATAGGCCTCCACCGCGCCGTCACCCGCCACCACCAGATAGACATCCGGTCTGGCGACGGCGACCCGGGCCTCATCCATCAGCATCAACAACCGCTCCATGCCCATGGCAAACCCCACCGCCGGCGTGGCCACTCCCCCCATTTCGGCCACCAGACCGTCATAACGCCCGCCAGCGGCCACCGCGTTTTGCGATCCCAACCCCTCGGCCACCGCCTCGAAGGCGGTACGGTGATAATAGTCCAACCCCCGCACCATCAGGGGATTGAACCGGTAAGGCAATCCCAGACGATCCAGATGGCCCACCAGTCCTTGAAAATGGGCCTCGCACCCGCCACACAGATGGTCCCGCATCCGGGGCAGATCCTGCAACAAGGTGGCATCCTCCTCCTTGCAGTCCAGCACCCGCAACGGATTGCGCACCAGACGACGCTGACAGTTGCCGCACAGCCGCTCCCGCAAGGACTCCAGATGGGCGGTCAACCGCTCCCGGTACGGCCCCCGACAGACCGGACACCCCAAGGAGTTGATCTCCAGGGTGACCGCCCCCTGAATGCCGATCTCCCGCAACAGCCGCAGCACCAGGGCCATCATCTCCGCATCGGCCAACGGCCCCTCGGGACCGAACAGCTCACAGCCGATCTGATGAAACTGCCGATAGCGCCCCTTCTGGGGCCGCTCGTAACGAAACATCGGCCCCAGATAATAGACCCGCCAGGGCAAGGTGCGGTGACGGCTGTTCTCGATGAACGAGCGCACCGCCGAAGCGGTGCCCTCGGGACGCAGACACAAGGCGTCCCCGCCCCGGTCCTCGAAGACATACATCTCCTTTTCCACGATGTCGCTGGTCTCCCCCACGGCGCGGGAGAACAGTTCCACCCGCTCGAACAACGGGGTGCGCAGTTCCCGATAGCCGTACTGGGCAAAAATCCGGCGCGCGCGCTCCTCCAGGAAAATCCATCGTCCGCTCTCTTCCGGCGGGATGTCCCGCACGCCTCGCACCGTCTGAATCATCGCTCCTCCAAACCATCCGACACCGATTGATTCCGCATACCCGCGACCAAAGCCTCCACCTCGGCCACCATCCGATCCAGCACCGCTCCGTCCGCCACCTTGCCCACCGGCTTGCCGGCCAGATACAGCAGATTCTCTCCGGATCCACCCACGATTCCCACCTGACTCTCCTTGGCCTCCCCCGGACCATTCACCACACAGCCGATCACCGATACCGTGACCGTTTCCCGGATGTGGGCCAGACGGGCTTCCAACTGCGCGGTCAGTTCGATCACCGGGAACTCCTGCCGGGAACAGGTGGGACAGGCGATGATGGTCACCCCCCGATTGCGCAACCCCAGGGATTTCAGAATCTCGAAACCAACCCGCACCTCGTGGACCGGATCCGCCGACAACGACACCCGCAACGTGTCGCCGATGCCATCGGCCAACAGCAGACCCAATCCCACCGCGGATTTGACCGTTCCGGGAATCAATCCTCCCGCCTCGGTGATCCCCAGATGCAACGGATAATCGACCTGAGAAGCCAGCATCCGGTAGGCGGCCACCGTCATGGCGGCGTTGCTGGCCTTCAGGCTCACCTTGATCTCCCGGTAGTCCAGATCCTCCAGGATGCGGATGTGATGCAACGCCGACTCCACCATGGCCTCGGCGCAAGGCTCCCCGTAACGGGTCAACAGTTCCCGCTCCAAAGAGCCGGCGTTCACCCCGATGCGAATCGGCACCCGACGCTCCGCGGCAGCCCGGGCCACCTCCGCCACCCGCCCCCGGGAACCGATGTTGCCCGGATTCAAACGCAGTCCATGCACCCCCTTTTCCAGGGCGATCAGAGCCAAACGGTGATCGAAATGGATATCGGCGATCAGCGGCACCGGCGAACGCCGACACAGCGGCCCCATGGCACAAGCCGCCTCCTCGTCGGGACACGACACCCGGGCAATATCCACACCCGCGTCCGCCAAGGCGACGATCTGGGCCAACGTGGCCTCCACATCCCGGGTATCGGTGTTGGTCATCGACTGCACCGCAATCGGCGCATCTCCACCCACAGCCACCCGGCCCACCTGGATCCGACGGGTCACGCGCCGGGGCGCGGTCAGGGAAGGAGCGCGACTCATCGTCCGCCCGTCCGCTTGCGCAACGTCTCGGCACTGAGTTGCAATCCCTCGACCATCTCACCCGCCTTTCCTGTCATCGGAACCTCCTGATTGCCCACCCGCACCCGCACCGATGCCGCATTACCCAAGGTCGCGGAATACCCCCCTCCCTCGGGTACGCGGAACACATAACCCGGCTGCAACACCATATCCTTCACCACCGTGCCGTTGCTGTCGTAAATCTGCACCCAGACCAACTCTTTGGCCTGCAACGACACCGCGTTCGGAGACTCGGGAGCCAGATCCGCCTCCCCGTTCACCGGCTCGGGATAACGCTCCTTGATCCCCTTGGGAAGTTTCTTCTTGTTGGTCGCCGGGCTGTTGGTCGCCGGACCCGCCGCGGCTGCCGGAGGCGCAGTGGCCGCAGGGGGAGGTTTGGGTGGCTCCACCGCCGCCGGAGGTGGGGCGCTGGGCTTCTCGGCCGCGCCTCGGACCGGAACAAACGCCGCAGGAGGCCGTTTTTCCTCCACGGGATCCGCTTCCGCTGGCGGCTCCACCGGCATGGTACCCACCTCGGGGGGAGGCGGCGACTCGTCACGGCTGGCAAAACGACTCATCACCGCATCCAGCCAGGAACCCGACGATCCCCCCGCATCCTCGGCGGACGGATCCTCCGGTTCCGGCTCGGGCGCGGCTTTCACCGCAGTCTGGGCCACGGGAGCCGGTTCGGTTTTCTGCGGTGTCTTCGGCGTCTCCCCGGGTTTGACCTGGGATTTGGCCGGAGATTTGGGATCGGGTTTGACCTCGGGCTTGGGATCGGGTTTGACTTCCGGCTTGAGGGCAGGCTTGGCCTCGGGTTTGACCTCGGGCTTGGGATCGGGTTTGACTTCCGGCTTGAGGGCAGGCTTGGCCTCGGGTTTGACTTCGGGTTTGACTTCGGGTTTGACTTCGGGTTTGACCTCAGGTTTGACCTCAGGTTTGACTTCGGGCTTGGAAGCGGGTTTGGTCTCCGGTTTGGGCTCGGGTTTGGGCTCGGGTTTGGCTTCAGGCTTGGGCTCCAGTCTGGCCTCCGACTTGAGAGCGGGCTTGGCCTCGGGTTTGGCCTCGGGCTTAGCTTCAGGTTTGGCCTCGGGCTTGGTGGTCGGCCTGGGATCGGGACGCGCTTCGGGACGGGGATCTCCGGGTTTGGGCTTGCCCGCTCCCGAAGCCATCATGGCGAGCCGCTCGGGCGATGAATCGGTGGCAGGCCACGAGGAGGGATCCTCCGGCCCCAACGCCTTGACCACCGCCGCTGCCGGTGCCGCGGATTCCTTGGGTCGGGCGGGCAGATCTCCGCCATCCTCGCGTCCGGCGGGGCGGGTCGGCAACGCCTCTCCCACCCGCAAAGGCGCGGCGTTGGGGGGCGCCGGAGGACCGGAAAACTCCGGAACCTCATGCAGATGGCGTTCGTAATAAACATAAAGCCCCCCCAGGGCCAACAGACCCGCCACCGCCAAAGCCAAAGCAGGCCGATGACGGGAAGTGGGGGGCGCGGCGGCCAGATTGTCCGCCTGCAAAACCTGTCTGCCGTTATCCAGATCGGCGATGCAGGTCTCGATCAACTCCATGTCTTCAAAGCCCAGATTGCGGGCGTACAGACGCAGGAATCCGGCCACGAACACCTGTCCCCGCAAGGTGTCGATCCGCCCCTCCTCCAGAGCCTGCAGATGGGTCACCCGGATCCGGGTTCGCCTGGCCATCTCATCCAGATCCCACCCCTGATCCTCCCGGGCGTCACGCAACAGCGCGCCCACCCGCGCCAAAGCGGGATGCACCACCCTGACCGGCTCGGGACCGGACTCCTCTTCCGCCTGATCCGGTTCGTTGCTTGGGGATTTCATCATGGATTTCGTTCCAGAATCGTCAGTTTCTCCGTTGCGCGCCGTCCCGCCCGACCCGAAGGATCCAGGGCGCGAATCTTGCGCAACCACTCCACGGTCTCCATGGCCCTGCCCTCCTGCTCCAAAGAGCCGACCATCCGTTCCATGGCCATCCGGTGTGCCGGCGCCTCCTCCAGCACCCGCAGCAGACGTTTTTGTTCCAGATCCAGCCGTCCCATGGCCCGATGATGTTCGGCCAACTCCAACAAAGCCGGCACATATCCGGGCTTCACCCTCAACCCCTGCTCCAGCGCGTTCTCCATGGCGCGGGGAGACCCCTGACGCTTGTAAAGCAACGCCAGATTGAAATGCACCTCCTCGGGAGTGGGAAACTGAAGATCCGACAACGCCATCTGAAAACTCTCGCGGGCCTCGTCCAACCGGTCGAGCCGCATCAAGGCCACCCCGAGATTGTTATGAATCCGTCCATCGCCGGGTCGGATCCGTCGGGCAGCCTCCAGGGCCTCCAGGGCCTGCACCGGACGACCCGATTGATCATACGCCATTCCCAGCAACAAAAGCACGTCCGCGTCATCCGGACGCAACTCCCGCGCCCGTCGCAACGCCGGCAATGCCATCTCCGGCACCCCCCGTTCCAGGTAAGCCCGCCCCTTTTTCAAAGCGATGGGAAACGACTCCCCCTCCCCGGTTCCGGGCTGGGGTCCACCCCCGCATCCGGCCACCAGCCACACGCCGCACAGCAGCGCAGCCGATACAGTACGCAACCTCATGAGACCCGGAATCCATTGGTGATGGGATAACGCCGATCCTTGCCGAAAGCGCGACGGGTCACCCGCACACCGGGGGCGGCCTGGCGCCGTTTGTACTCGTTGCCATCCACCAGACGCATCACCCGGATGGCCGTCTCCGGATCGATGCCACGGGCCACGATCTCCTCCAGTCCCTGCTCCTGTTCCACGTACAGTTCCAAAATCCGGTCCAAAACCGGATAAGGCGGCAAGGAGTCCTCGTCTTTTTGATCCGGGCGCAACTCCGCCGAAGGGGCCCGCTCCAGCACCCGCTCCGGAATGGGGGATAACGCCCCTTTGGCCTCGGCCCAACGGTTGCGCCACCGGCTGAGGGCGTAAACCCGCTCCTTGAGCAGATCCTTGAGCACCGAATACCCCCCGGCCATGTCGCCATACAAGGTGGCATATCCCACGCTCACCTCGCTTTTGTTGCCCGTGGTCACCACCATGCCCCCCTTCTTGTTGGCCAAAGCCATCAGCAGGGTGCCGCGAATGCGGGACTGGAGATTCTCTTCGGTGGTGTCTTCCGCCAGTCCGGCGAACACCGGGGCCAACTGCCGCCGAAAGGCATCGAACATCGGCCCGATGGCCACGGTTTCCAACCCGATTCCCAACCGTTGGGCAATCGTGGTGGCATCCTCCAGACTGGCCTGCGAGGTATAATCGGAGGGCATCATCAAGGCGTGGACCCGTTCGGCCCCCAGCGCATCGACACCAATCGCCGCCGTCAAGGCCGAATCGATCCCCCCGGACAACCCCAGCACCACGGAGCGGAATCCATTCTTGGCCACATAATCCCCAAGCCCCAACGTCAAGGCCCGATAGATCTCCGCGTTCTCCTCCAACTCCTCTGTCACCACCCCCGGCTCAAACCATACCCTCCCCCCCGGCTCCCGGCATACGGTCAACAGCGTCAGCTCCTCCTGGAAACCGGACGCCCGCACCGCCACCTCCCCGGAACGGTTCATGGCAAAGGATCCGCCATCGAAGACCAGCTCATCCTGTCCCCCCACCATGTTCACATACACCACCGGCAGACCGCTTTCCACGATCCGATGCCAAGCGACCTGCTCCCGTTCCCGCTGCTTGCGGATGTGGTAGGGCGACGCGTTGATATTGATCAAAAAGGAGGCTTCGGTTTGAGCCAGACTGGCCACCGGATCCCCCGAACGCCACAGATCCTCGCAGATGGTGACGCCAAACGGCAAACCGCCAAAAGAAAAAGCCCGCACCGTGCGATACGGCTCGAAATAACGTTGCTCGTCGAAAACCCCGAAGTTGGGCAACCACCGCTTGCCCGCGAAACCTTCCTCCCGTCCCCCCGAGACGTAGACCCCGGCGTTGATCAATCCATGGGCACCCTGCCGGATCGACCCGTACACCCCGTCGATGGCCAGTTCCCCCAACGCCCGGTGCCACCGCCGTTCCACCTCCCGCAAACGGTCGAGAAACAAAGGCTTGTGCAACAAATCCTCGGGAGGATAGCCGGTCAGGGCCAGTTCCGGAAACACCACCAGACGCGCCCCGGCCTCGGCGGCGCGGCGCGCATGACGGATCATGATGTCCAGATTTTTTTCCAAGGCTCCCACATGGGGATTGATCTGGGCCAAGGCTATCAGGGATCGCATGGTTGGGCTTTCCAGGCTGGTGAATGTCGTTTGATGCAACAAACCGCCACCAGTTTAATGGATCACGACGGTTTTTCCAAAGATCGAAATCGACCGGATCCATCATCGACGCCGGGGCGCGATGATCCTGGTCCCGCCAAAAGAATCAGTTTAACACGAATCCGGCACAGCTCAAGCGGGTGGATTGCCATTCACCAAAGCGAGCAACGCCGCTTCATCCAGAATCTCCACCCCCAGCTCCCGGGCCTGGGCCAGCTTGGAGCCGGGAGCCTCCCCCGCGATCAAATAACGGGTCCGTTTGGACAGACTCCCGGAAACCTTGGCCCCCAACCCTTCCAGGCGGGCCTTGGCCTCCTGCCGGCTCCAGGTGGCGAGGGTGCCGGTCAGCACCACCGTGGCCCCGGAAAGCGGATGTCCCTGTGCCCGATCCGCCACCACCGCACGACTCCAGGCGGTATCCGGTTCCGCCAGCAGGCGCTCCACCAACGCCTTGTTGCCAGACTCGCGAAAAAAATGCCACACCCGGCCCGCCGCCACCGGTCCCACGTCGGCGGCTCCTTGCAGCTCCGTCTCGCTGGCCGCCATGATCGCCTCGATCCCTCCGAAATGACGGGCCAGACTGGCCGCCGTGGCCTCTCCCACCTCCCGCACCCCCAAGGCGAACAAAAACCGGGACAAATCCCGCCCCCGGCTCGCCTCGATGGCCGCCAACAGATTGTCCGCCGATTTCTCCCCCATGCGCTCCAAAGAGGCGAGACGCTCCCGCATGGTGTGCAGACGGTACAAATCCGCCACATTCACGATCAACCCCTGGGTCAGGAGCAGATCCACCAGTTTTTCCCCCAGTCCGTCGATGTTCATGGCGCGACGCGAGGCGAAATGACGCACCACCTCCTTCAACTGGGCCGGACAGGAAAACCCCTCCACACAACGCACCACCACCTCCCCTTCGGATCGGGCCACCTCCCCGCCGCACACCGGACAACGGCTGGGCCAGGGAACCGGCACCGCCTCTTCCGGACGGCGCGCCAACACCACCTCCACCACCTCCGGAATCACATCTCCGGCCCGGCGCACCCGCACCGTATCCCCCACCCGGACATCCTTGCGGGCCAACTCCTCGAAATTGTGCAGCGTGGCGTTGGTCACGGTCACGCCCCCCACCCCCACCGGTTCCAGACGCGCCACGGGCGTCAAGGCACCGGTACGGCCCACCTGCACGTCGATGGCCTCCACCACGGTCAACGCTTCACGGGAGGGAAACTTGCACGCCGACGCCCAACGGGGCGCCCGGGCCACAAAACCGAGCCGCTCCCGCCAAGCCAGATCGTTCACCTTGAAAACCATGCCGTCGATCTCGTAGGCCAGTTGATCGCGCCTGGACTCCAGATGGCGGTAATACTCCCGACACCCCTCCACCCCCCGCACCACCTGGGCATCGGGACAGGTGGGCAGACCCCACGACCGGAAACGGGCCATCAGTTGATCGTGACAGGCGGGCCAGTCCTCCCCCCCGTCCACCACCTCGCCCATTCCATGACAGTACAGTTTCAGCGGACGTTTGGCGGTGATGCGGGGATCCAACTGGCGCAAGCTGCCGGCGGCGGCATTGCGGGGATTGGCGAACACTTTCTCTCCCCGCTCCAAGGCGGCGGCGTTGAACCCGGCAAACGCCTCCAGGGTCATGAACACCTCGCCGCGCACCTCCAGACTGCGGGGATGTCCGCTGCCCCGCAGACGCAACGGCAACGAGGCGATGGTGCGGGCCTGGGCGGTCACATCCTCTCCTTCCCGTCCATCCCCCCGCGTCGCCACCCACATCAACGCCCCATCCCGGTACAACAGGCTCACCGCCACCCCGTCGATCTTGGGTTCGGCGGCATAGTCGATGACGGTTGCATTCAGCCCTTCGCTCACCCGGCGGTGAAACTCCCCCACATCCGCATCCATGACAATGGACAACATGGGCACCCGATGAAAAACCTTGGCCAATCCCTCCACCGGCGCTCCCCCCACCCGCTGGGTGGGAGAGTCCGGAGTGATCCACTCCGGATGGTCTCTTTCCAGGGCTTCGAGTTCCCGGAACAAGGCATCATACGCCTCGTCCGTGATGATGGGGGCGTCCAAAACGTGGTAGCGGTGATTGTGTTCGGCGAGGATCGCCCGCAATTCAGCCAGACGGGCGGCGGAATCCGGGCAGGCAACCGGATCCGGGTGAACGGCGGGATCCGGGGCGGCAATCGGGTCGGAGCGGCGTGAAGTCATGGCGCACGGGTGTTGGGTGCCTCGTCAGCCGTCGGAGGCACAGGTATTGGTGATCAGTTCGGGGCGGGCCGGACCATGCCAGACCAGATCGCTGCAATAGACCCGCACCACCCCGTCATTGCGTCGCAACGCGATCGACAGGGTAACACAAGTGTGGGCATCGGGTAGAGAGAAATAGGGCCCCGTCACCTGCACCTTTCCGAAATAACGCATGGCCCGCCGGAAATAATCCCGTCGCGACCAGTCCGCCCCCCTGGCATCCCCCAACGGAGAAAAAAAGTCATCCAACGTGGTCTCCAAAGAGGCCTTATTGATGTTGCGCCCCACCTGGATGCCATTTTCGTCCAACTCGAACCAGCGCAACACACCGGGATTGCGCAGATAGTCCACAAACATGAACGCCTTGTAGTTCTGAGACCCCCTGCTCTTGAGATCAAAGTTGCTCAACACCTCCCGGAACCGGTTCACATACCCGCTGATCTCCCGGGTTTGACGCTCCCCCTCCTCGGTCTCCTGATGCAACAAAGCGCAGGAAACCTTTTCGATCTTTTCCGAAATCGCCGCCGTATCCGACAAAAACGGCGACGGTCGGGCAAAATAGAACCCCTGCACAAAATCCACATCCGCATTCAAGGCGATCCGGGCATGATCTTCGGTTTCGATGCCTTCCAGCAACACCAGTTTTCCTGCCTGATGCAGCATGGTGGTGATACTCGCCAAAAACGGCAACGCCCGGGGATTGATGGCCGCCTGCACCACCAGGGAACGATCCAGTTTGACGATATCCGCATCCAGATTCCACACCCGGTCGAAATTGGATTGACCCGCTCCGAAATCATCCACGGCAATCAGGCATCCCAACCCGCGATAAAAATCCACCGCGTCCAGGATCATCTGTTCGTCGTTGATGCGATGCTCCAGAATCTCCACCACCACCCGGTCCGGCGCCAGATCATACAGCCGGAACAACTCCCGGGTGAAATTGAAATGGTCCGAATTGCCGGTGCTGATCACCTGGGGATTGAAATTGAGAAACAACCATCCCATCTGTTTGGGAGACTGGGCGACAAAATTGCGCATGTGCAGACTGCGGGTCAACCGGTCCACGGTGAGCAACTCCAGGGGGTGATGCTCTTCGCTGAAGACGCTCAACGGCGGAACCGAGGCACCCTGGGCATCCTTCACCCGCAACAAGGCTTCATGTCCCACCACCCGCCGATGGGCCAGACTGTAGATGGGTTGAAAGGCACTGCTCAACACCTGGTCCTGATAGCGGACACAATGGGGATCGGTCGGGGTGTGCATGGGATCATTGAGGGAGACGGGTGGGTGGTTCAACATAGCGCAATCGTCCATGATGTGCCTTATCGGCTCATATAAATAGTTGATATCATCCGCATCATCGGTCTTCAACCCTCTTCAGCAGGATCCGCACCATTCCCGCCTCCACCAAAAAACAATATAAAATTTTGTTTAAATTATATAAAATAAACACATCACCAAAAATGATTCATAAAAGCATATCAAATAAAATAAAAAGACAAAAGAACATCAACAATCGTTTGTTATCTGTGTGTTATTTATACAGACCCCGACTCAACCTGCCCATTTCACGATCATACCGAAACGATTGCCGACTGACGTTCCACCCAACGATGGATCCGATTGACAATCCGCTTGCACTCGGAATCGGACAACGCCGCATACAGAGGCAGAGCCAGGGCATGCTCCAAGAACCGTTGCAGTCCCGGCAGCGCCTGTCGGGACTCCGCAGCCGGACGAAACCACACCGGCGAACCACAGCCGATGCCGGCCCGTTGCAGAAAATCCGACAGACCGGCGCGGTTTGCCTCCTCTCCCATCATCAGGAAAAACACCGCCCACTCCCGGCCTCCCGGGGGATCCATCGGCAAACTTCCCCTGCCCGCCATCCGCAACAAGGCGCGATAACGCCCGACCAACTCCCGACGCCGCGCCAAGCGCCCGGGAAGAGACTCCAGTAAGGCGCACCCCAGGGCGCAGGCGGCAGCACTCGGGGGATGGCGTCGCCTGTGGGCCAAAGCGGTCACCAGTTCCCCATCCGTGGACAGCAGCACACACCCCGCCCCCACCGGCAACATTCCGGAACCGGACAGATCCACCAGTTGCACCGCCCCCCGACCCACCCCCGGCAATGGCCGCACCACCGAAGAAATCTCCTCCACCACCCATCTCCCCGCCTCCCCGGCAGGCAGGGTCACAGGAGACCCAAACGCATGCCGGATCACCTCTCCCCGCACCACGCCTCCCGCCACAGGTACAAACGGCGCCCCCATGGCCCGACCGCTGCCCGGATCCACATCCCGCACCGCCTCATGCCACCAGCACCCCCGCACCGCCTCCCGCCAGGCCGGATCCAACAACGGATCCACCACCAGCACATCACCGGCCCGCCAGCCAAGCGACTCCCCCAGCAGACGCAACGCCTCGCCATGATCGGCGAAAGCCACGGCGCGCCGCTGCCACAAGGATTCCCATATCCCTTCCCAGCGTCGCAACGCCTCGACATCCCGGAAGGGGGCGCGGGCAAGCTGATCCAGAAAAACACGGGCGTCGTCGCAGGAGAGATCCGGACGGGAAAGAAGAATCGGCGTGGGCAAAAAGGTCAAAAGCCTGGGGGAAAAATCCCCCAGACCTCCTCTTTATTTTCAAGAATGCAAAGGATGGATCAGGAGTGGCCGGTTCCGGTCTGGGGACAGAAATCCGGGGTGAAACGGGAAGCCAGATCCCGGGACTTTTCCGCCACCTCCTGGGAAAGCTTGTAGGCGCAAAAACGCGGCCCGCACATGGAACAAAACTCCGCACGCTTGTGGGCGTTTTCCGGCAGGGTCTCGTCGTGATACTCCCTGGCCCGGTCCGGATCCAAAGCCAGCTCGAACTGCCGGTTCCAGTCAAAGCCGTAACGGGCGCGACTCATGGCGTCGTCTCGGTCCCGGACTCCGGGACGGTGACGGGCGATATCCGCCGCATGGGCCGCGATCTTATAGGCGATGATGCCGTTGCGCACATCTTCGGCGTTGGGCAGTCCCAGATGCTCCTTGGGGGTGACGTAACACAACATCGAGGCCCCCTTCCAGGCCGCCACCGCCCCACCGATGGCCGAAGCGATATGATCGTAACCGGCGGCGATATCCGTGACCAGCGGACCCAACACGTAAAACGGCGCCTCGTGACACAGTTCCCGCTCTTTTTCCATGTTGGCCTCGATCTGGTCCAAAGGCACATGGCCCGGACCTTCGATCATCACCTGCACATCCTGTTCCCAGGCCCGTTTGGTCAACTCCCCGAGAATGCGCAACTCGGTGAACTGGGCCGCGTCGGAGGCGTCGTGCAAACACCCCGGACGCAGACCATCCCCCAAAGACAAGGTGACATCGTAACGCTTGCAAATCTCCAGCAAGGCGTCGAAATGGGTGAACAGAGGATTTTCCCGCTCGTGATAGAGCATCCACTGGGCCATCAGCGCCCCGCCGCGGGAGACGATCTTGGTGATGCGGGTGGAGATCAGAGGCAGCACCTCCAGGGTGACTCCGCAGTGGACCGTCATGTAGTCCACCCCCTGGGCGGCCTGCTCCTCGATCACCTGCAACATGATTTCCGGGGTTAAGGCGCGCACATCCGGCACCCGCTCCACCGCCTCGTAAATGGGCACCGTGCCGATGGGCACCGGGGAGGCCCGCAGAATCGCCTCGCGAATCTCCTGAATGCGCTTGCCCGTGGACAGATCCATCACCGTGTCCGCGCCATAGCGCAACGACAGGCGCAGCTTTTCCACCTCCTCGTCCAATCCCGAAGAGATCTGCGAATTGCCGATGTTCGCATTGATCTTGCATCGGGACTCAATCCCGATGGCCACGGGTTTGGCCTCCGGATGGCGGATGTTGGCCGGAATCACCATCCGGCCCCGGGCCACCTCGGCGCGAACCAATTCCGGGTCCAAACCCTCCTCCCGGGCCACATGTTCCATTTCCGGCGTGATTTGACCTTGCCGGGCGTAATGCATCTGGGTAACGTTCCCGGTGCGGTTTTGGATCCAGTCGGAGCGAAATGCGCTCATGCGAACTCCTCGGCGTGTTTGATGTCCAATTAAAGAGACGACGCAGCGACGACACTTGCAAAATGAAAAAGCCCAAGGCCGCGCAAGTCCCAATTGTGCTAACCCCGTCCGCCAATCACAAGGAGTTTTCCATGAGTCGGCTTGAATCCCACTTCGGCACGCGCATCCCATGGAGTTCGGACCGCTCCAAACCGGTTCCCCACCACTTCGGCGATCCGACCGCCGAAAGCCGTTCCCTGCTCACGGATGTGGCGCTGGTGGACCTGACCCATCACGAAACCGTGGCCATCTCCGGCGAAAACGTGAACGACTTTCTGGGGGGATTGATCACCAATCAGGTCAAAAAAGTCACCCCGCAAAAAAGCGTCTACGCCGCCCATCTCACGCCCCAGGGACGTTTTTTGTGGGACTTCACCCTGCTGCGCGACGCCGACCGCCTGCTGCTGATCACCGAACCCGGAGCCGCCACCCCTCTGGCCCAACGGTTGAGCCCCTTCATTCTGCGGGCCAAGATCCGCATCGAGGTGGATGCCACCCTGGCCATGCTCGGCATCGCCGGTCCGGAGTCCTCCCAGGTGTTGCAGGGCATTTTTCCCGAATTCCCCGTACGCGACGCCCCCCTGGGTGAAACCCTCTCCCCGGAATCCGGCATCCGCCTGTGGCGGGATCCCCGTCACGCCGGTTTCGGCTGGCGTCTGCTGGTTCCGGCCTCCGACGTGAGCGCCTGGTGGGAACGGCTGGTCAAACGCATTCCACCCGCCGGATTCGCCGCCTGGGAAGAGTATCGCATCCGTCTGGCCCTGCCCCGGGGTGGCAACGAATTCATCCCCGAAGTCAGTCTGCCCCTGGAAAGCGGTCTGCTGGAGATGAACGGGGTCGATTTTGCCAAAGGGTGCTACGTGGGACAAGAGACAACGGCACGCACCCATCATCGCGGCACCTTGAAAAAACGGGTCTATTCCCTCATGCTGTCCGCCGGTGAAATCGTGGCGCCGGGAACCCCGATTCTCCTGCCCAGCGGCAAGGAGACCGGTGTACTCACCAGTGTCACGCCGGGCACCGGGGAACGGGTCGGTTTGGGGATCCTCCACCCGAGCGACGTGGAACGGGATCGGACGTTCACCGCAGGCCCGCTCCAGGTCACGGCACACAAACCCGATTGGGCCACCTGGGCATGATCCCGGTCTTTTGTGCGGGTCGATGGCGCCAGACAACTCCGTTCATTTAGGAAGCTCGTTTCATGACCACCCAAATCGATGCCCCCTCGACCCTGACGCCTCTGCCGCCCCTGCGCATCGGCGAGTACACCATTCCGGTACCCATTCTTCAGGGCGGCATGGGAGTACGGGTTTCGGCCCACCGCTTGGCCGCCGCTGTGGCCAACGAAGGCGGAGTCGGCATCATCGCCGCCGTGGCCCTCTCCCTGGCCTCCCGCTACTACGAAAAAGGGCGGGACTACTACCGCGCCAACGTCAAAGCCCTGATCGAAGAGCTGGAAACCGCCCGCGCCTTGAGTCCAAACGGCATCATCGGCGTCAACTGCATGGTAGCCATCCGCGACTTCGAGGCCATGGTGCGCACCTCGGTGGAAAACGGCGCGCAAATGATCGTCTCCGGGGCCGGACTGCCCCTGCGTCTGCCGGAATTCGCCACCTCCAATCCCAGAACCGCCCTGGTTCCCATCATCTCCTCCCTGCGGGCGGCCAAACTGCTGGCCAAACGCTGGCACAAGCTCTACAAGCGCCTCCCGGACGCCATGGTGTTCGAGGATCCCAACCGGGCCGGGGGACACCTGGGGGTCAAGACCGCCAGTCAGCTCTTCGCCAAAGAGTACGATACCGATACCGTGGTCCCGGAACTGGCGGAATGGTCCCGCACCGAATACGGCGACGAAATCCCCATTGTCACCGCCGGCGGCGTGTGGGATCGCCACGACATCGATCACGCCCTCTCCCTGGGGGCCAAAGGGGTACAAATGGCCAGTCGTTTCATCTGCACCTTCGAGTGCGATGCCCACGACCGGTTCAAACAAGCCTTCATCGACGCCAAGGAAGGGGATGTGGTGATCGTGGACTCTCCGGCGGGTCTGCCGGGACGCGCCCTGAAAACCAGTTTCACCAACACCTTGCTGCGGGGCGGCGAAGTGGCCACCAACTGCATCGCCACCTGTCTGGAAGCCTGCCGCTGCCGGGAAGAAAAAGAGACCTTCTGCATCGCCCTGGCTCTGCATCGCGCCCAACAGGGGGATCTGGAAAACGGTCTGGTCTTCACCGGCTCCAACGCCACGCGCCATACCGGACTGGTCCATGTGAGAGACATCTTCCAGGAACTGTTGTACGGCATTCCGGTGCGTCCCGTACCGATTCCCGGTTGAATCCCTCAAACACCAACACACTGAAAAAACTGGAAACCCGACCGTGCTGCCCGATCCCCGTTCCATTCATCGTTTCTTTTCGGGATTGTCCGAAGTCTGCCCGGTCTCCCGGTTGAGCCATGTCCATCTGATCCACTGGTCCACCGAGCCGCCCTCGCCCCTGGATCCCCTGCAAGAGGCGGGATTTTGCGGCACCGTGGTGGCGGCGCGGACCTCGCTGGCCGACGCCATCCGTCACCACCATCCGGGTCTGAGCGTCAAGCTCGACGACCATCCCACGGCCCACGAACCGTCGGAACACCTGCTGATGGAACTGCCCCAAGGCCGGGAGGCGGCCCGACTGGCCATCGAGACCGCCTTGTCATCCCTCGCCCCCGAAGGACGGCTTTGGCTGTTCGGCGAACGGGAATCCGGCATCCGTTCCCTGTCCAAACGCTTTTCCGACACCGAAACCGCCTTGTGCAAAGGCCATCTGCGACTGCACACCCTTACCCCGGAGAGCCGGGCACTGCCGGAAAAAGGTCAGTCCGCCCCCTTCCGGCCCGAAGCCGACGGTTTTGCCTATATCAAGCATGACGGCCTGCGCCTCGCGGTCAAGCCGGGAATCTTCTCCTGGCGCGCCATCGACGCAGCCACGCTGCTGCTGCTCGACGCCATCCGTGAGGCGCCCGGCGCCCGCGTTCTGGATTGGGGGTGCGGTTCCGGCGTGCTGGGAGCCACCCTGGCCCAACGTTTCCCGGAAACCCGCGTCACCTTAAGCGATGACCTGATCACCGCCACCGCCTGCGCCCGGCGCACCGTGGAGATCAACGGCTTAAGCGACCGCTGCGAGGTGGTCACCGAAGATGGCATCGGTCCGGTGCTGGGCAAAAAGAAATTCGACGCCATCGTCACCAATCCCCCGTTTCACCGCGGGGTACGCACCGATCACGAGGCCACCTTGCATTTTCTCGCCGCCGCCGCCGCCCTGCTGGCTCCGGGTGGAACCTTGTGGCTGGTGGGCAACCGCTTCATGGATTACGGCACCTTGCTGAAAGAACACCTGGGAGAGGCGAAAGAATTCGACGGAGACGACTCCTTCACCGTCTGGCGCGGAGTCAAAAGCGCCCTCAACCCCCGACAAAAATCCCCACACACCCGCCATTTGACCAGCACACGGGAAGACTCCCCCCGGAATCCCTTCCGGAACATGCCCTCAGGCCGCTGGATCGGAATGGATGAGTTGTCGTAAAGCACATGGCTATGGGTCGATTCCCGGTTTTGTTCAGCCGGGATGAGACCCATGGACATCGGGATTCGGTCAGGTTCAAAGAACTGCGATTTTTTGGGTCAATGCCGCGAAATGAGGACAATAACGAAGAATTCTGTCCATGTTGGCAGCCGCACGCCTGGAAAATTCTTGATAGCGGTCGGAATTTTTTGAAATACCTTTGGCCTTGTCCGGAACCGGGCGTCCCCGCCCCTTGCAATCCCACTCCAACAAAACCAAACCCGGATTCTTGTGGGATTCGGGTGCCGAATCCTCAGTCAGACCGGCCAGCAGCCAACATTCCACCGCCTCCACTGCTGGCGCGAGGAAGATCCATGGACGGTCTTGTGAATCCATGCCGTCAGGCCACAACCAATCGGTCAAAACAGCCTCGATGTATTGACCACGACCTGCGGGCGTGGTCAGATCAAAATCATCCGACTGGACTCTTGTCATCTTTTGCAATTTTTCACAAATATCCGCATCCAGATGGACCAGAAAACCATCAAGGGGCAAAGAGGTGGCAAACAGCCCTCCTCCCGAAACCCTCTGCCGCCGCAGTGCCGGTGGATTGTCAAGACACCATTTGTATACCAGTCGCCACCCACCCTCCTGACCACCTCCCGCGCTCGTATTGTCCGGATTTGGCTGGATATTGACAAAATTCTGCGCCCCATATCCGTCCAAAGCCGCAGGCAGCAAGATCTTCAACACCACCTGATCGGTGGAGCCTTCGGTGACCATGCCAATACGTTTGGAGCTCACAGGGACGATCCCAAGGCATTGGGGATCAAACCACTGATCCACATTTCCGACAAATTCTTGCCGCGTGCGATTTCGATCCACTCTTCCGGCATCATACCCGGACGGGGCTGCAACCGCTCGATTTTCGTGAAACCGGTACGTGGCTCACGACTGACCACGAAAATGCGTTGTTCTTCATTGAACAGGTCAAACGCATCCAACGAGGTGGGATTGTGACTGGTGAGAAAAACCTGTTGCGGTCCGATGCCGCTTGCCTGGAATTTCTTTTCGCAGGTTACGGCGATCAATTTTTCCAGAAATGCCCGTGTGGCCGACGGATTCAAGGCATTGTCCACATTGTCGAGGGCAAAGATCTTGGGGGCTTCCGCATGCAACAGCACTACAGCCAGAAACAACAAAAAAAGTGTACCTTCGCTGCTGTCATAAGCGGACAGTGTGTCTCGTTTACGCCTCATGAAACGATCTTTGAAATATAACGTTTCATTTCCTGTTTTGACCTGAGAAGAGACCTGATCCGCAAGAGATTGTTTTACAGCAAACTCACTGGCCCATCCAGGCATCCAGATCAATCCAAGAATCTCCCTCATAAGGGATACACGATCTCTCGATTCACGATCCTTCGATTTATGGAATTGGTTCAAAACCGTCAAAGCCGCCTGAGGCAATCCCCCGCCCAACAATCCAACAGGTTTCACAGGCAAGGATTCGATTTCCACACCCCGCAAAAACGAGGTCTGAGGAGCATAGATACAAAATTTGGCCAGGGTGTTCAATTGGGCTGACAATTCGGGGGGAACATCGATGACCTCTTGAAACCGGTCCCATAAACCACGCTCAGGGGATACGTCCGCACGTTCTTTTTCAACCCCAAGCAGCTTGATGCCACGATTGCTGCGTCCCAGATAACTGACCGAATCATGCAGAATCTCTTCACTAAAAAAACGCAAAGACTGGTATTCTTCCCCCGCAGTGATGCGGACATTGTATTTCACATCATCATCCATTGCGGCTTCAAATCCGAAATTGCTTTTCAAGGCCTGATTTTTGAAAGCCGATTTGAACAAAGTTGGCACCGAAAGCCGCACGCCCTTACGTTGCAATTCCGCTTCGGTAATGTCACGACTCAAGGAAGCGCTCAATACGCCAATGGCCTCCAGGATATTGGATTTTCCTGATCCGTTCGCACCAATGAACAGATTAACCCGTCCAAACTCCAGTTCGGCCTGGGTAATAGTCTTGAAACCGTTGATGGCAAGCTTTCTTAACACCGTTTTATCCGCTTGACCCCAAGGAGAGAATGGAATCCGGTTCTTGTTCGTATCAAAAACCGGGAATCCAGAATACCCAATCAGGGACAGGATGTACAATGCTGTTTCTTTTCAGGAAAAAGATAAACCTACACACTCTGATCTACCACCCCCACGCTCCCCCCCTCATCCCCCGCCAACCGCGCCAGCAACCCGGTCATGCTCCGGATCTCCTCCGGGGTCAGGTGTGCGAGAATCCGCTCCCCGGCATGGTGCATCACCGCTTCCAAGGCCCGACCGATCAACGGCAAAGCCGCAGGGGCCAGACGCACCGGCTTGACCCGACGATCCCCGCTGACCGTCAAACGCACGATCAAACCCCGCCCTTCCAGTTGATGCAGCACCTTGGTCAACCCCCCCGAGGTGATCAGCAGGGTTTGACGCAGTTGCGAAGGGGTCAATTCATAAGGCTCCGGGGAACGGCGCAGACTGGCCAGCACGTCGAACTCCGCCGGACTCAGGCCGAACCGCTCCATCACCCCGCAGGCCTGGCCATACATCACCCCGTGGGCGCGATGCAAGGTCAGGGTAAAGGGCAACAAGACCGGATCGAACGCCTCGGACCAATGGTCCCGATGGGCCGCGATGATGCGCTGTATAAAGGTATCCATGACTCCCCCTTGACAGAATTTGACAAAAAATATCTTGCAAGATAGATAAAATGTCAATATCCTTTCGCTCAAAATCTATCTTGCAAGATAAATAAAACCCCACTGCCATGTCAACGATTCCGGGAGATGACCGTGTCACCCTTGCGTCCCTCGCTGGCCATTCTGTTTTCGACCGCCTGTCTGTGGGGATGCGCGCTGGTGGGCATGGATTATCGACGACCCGAGGCCGTGAATCCTCCCACAGGCTGGCACGCGGCCCTGCCCCACGCCGGTTCTGGGGCCAGGATGACCTCCTGGTGGGAACAATTTCAGGATCAAACCCTCACCAGACTAATCCAGGCCACCCTGGAGCAGCATCCCAGCCTGAACGCCGCTCAGGGCGCCATCGAGGCGGCCCGTGCGGCGCTGACCTATCAGCAATCCGCAGATCAACCCCAGGCCCGTTCGGCGGCACAACTGCAACGTGCGGGCAACAGCCCCAATCCCACCATTATTTCGTCCACCAGCCGGAGTGTGGCCGTGGACGCGAGTTGGGAACTGGATCTGTTCGGACGGGTCAAACGGGCCACCGAAGGGGCCGAGGCCAAGGTGGCGGCGCGGCAGGCGGAGTGGCATGGCCTGAAAATTTCGCTGGCCTCCGAAACCGCCTCGCTTTACAACGATCATCGCGCCTGCACGCGTCTGAGAGACAGCCTGCAAGAAGAGGTGGAATCCCGTCGTGCCAGCGCGCAGATCACCCGGGTGGCCACCCGGGCGGGTCTGATCGCCCCGGCGGACGAGGCGATGGTCCAGGCCCGGGTGGCCGACGCCCAGGCGCGTCTGGCGGCCCAGGAGGCGGAATGCGCCCTGTCCGTCAAGGGACTGGTGGCCCTGACCGGTCTGGATGAACCCCGGTTGCGTGCCTTCCTCCAAGAGGCTGGTCATCGTCCCCTGGTGGCCCCGCCACTGGCCGTGACCACCCTGCCTGCCCGCCTGCTGGCCCAACGCCCGGATCTGGCCGCCGCCGAACAGGAACTGGTTTCCGCCAATGCGGAGATCGGGGTGGCCGAAGGGGCCCGTTATCCGCGTTTTTCGCTGCTGGGCGCGGTGGGGGCCGGGGTGGTGACCATGGGAAGCGTCAGCCAGCCAAACCGTCCCTGGAATTTTGGTCCGGCGCTGTCGTTGCCGCTTCTGGACGGGGGAGCCATCGAGGCCGGAGTACGGGCAGCCCGAGCGCGCCACACCATGGCCCTGGCCAACTACCGTCGCGGGGTCCAGGAAGCGGTGCGGGAGGTGGAAAGCGCACTGGTCAATCTGGAGGCGGTCCGCCTTCGGGTGCAGGAAACACGGGCCTCGGCCCGCGGTGCGGCGGCCTATCGCAAGGCCGCGGAAGAGAATCTGCGTACAGGGGGGATCAGTCGTCTCGCCCTGGAAGAGGCCCGCCGACAACATCTGGAGGCGGAACGGACGGTGATCCAACTGGAAGGACGGGAGGTGCAACAATGGATCAATCTCTACAAATCCTTGGGCGGCGGCTGGGAGTCGGACACCCCCTCTCCCCAACCAGACCAGGATCCGGCATGAGACCCTTGCTCCCCTGTCTGGCCGCTCTCGCAGCGGGATGCCTGGCTCTGCCGTTCCCGGTCACGCCGGCCCAGGCCGCCGACAAGCCCCCGGCGGTCCAGGAGGAGCGGGCCGCCCTCACCGTGACCCTGGCCAAACCCACCCGGGAAAACTGGCCCCGGACCCTGCTGGTGAGCGGAGGGATTTTCGCTTGGCAAGAAGCGGTGGTCGCCTCGGAGATCGGGGGATTGACCATCGTCTGGCTGCCGGTGGACGTGGGCAGTGTGGTGAAACGGGGTCAGGAGCTGGCACGGCTCTCCGACGAAGGGGTCAAAGCCACTCTGGCCCAACAAAAGGCCAACGTGGCCAAGGCCAAAGCCGCCCTGGCCCTGGCCAAGGCCAACGGGGGACGGGCCAGGGCCGTGGAGGGGTCCGGGGCCATCTCCGAACAACAGATCACCCAGTATCTCATCGGCGAAGAGTCCGCCGAAGCGGAGCTGGCCGCGGCCAAGGCCGCCTTGGAACACGAAGAGGTGCGACTGCGCCAAACCCGCATCCTGGCCGCCGATGATGGCATCATTTCTTCCCGCAGCGCCACGCTGGGGGCGGTGGTCCAACCGGGAGGGGAGCTGTTCCGGCTGGTGCGCCAAGGTCGACTGGAGTGGCGGGCGGAGGTGACGGATGGTCAACTGCCGTTGATTCAACCCGGACAAAAGGCCCGCATCGAACTGGCCGAAGGCAAGTCCCTGGAAGCCACCGCACGACTGGTGGCGCCCACCCTGAACCCGGAAACCCGCAAGGGGTTGGTCTATTTTGATCTGCCGGACAAAGGAGCCTTCAAATCCGGAATGTTCTCCCAGGGGGAGATCCAATTGGGCGAGTCGAGCGCCCTGACTCTGCCCCAGTCGGCCATCGTGCTGTACGACGGTCACGCCTATGTGTTCGAGCTGGCCAACGGCGGCGACCGGGTGACCCGCCGCAAAATCACCACCGGTCGCCGGGTGGACAACCGGGTGGAGATCACCTCCGGCCTGGAGGAGAGCGCCCGGGTGGTGGGCAGTGGTGGCGCGTTTCTCAAGGATGGAGACCGGGTGCGGATAACGGAGGCCACGCCGTGAATTTCTCGTCCCTGTCCATCCGGCATCCGGTACCGGCGATTTTGTTGTTCGCGCTGTTGACCCTGCTGGGATTGTCTTCATTCCGGGCCTTGGGGATTCAAAACTTTCCCGACATCGAAGTACCCACCATCACCGTGAGCGCCACCCTCGAAGGGGCGGCCCCGGCCCAACTCGAAACCGAAGTGGCCCGCAAGATCGAAGACGCGGTGGCCTCCCTGGGGGGGGTGGAACACATCCGCTCCACGCTGACCGACGGTATGGTGACGATCCAGGTGGATTTCGTCATCGACAAAAGCGCCGATGTGGCCCTCAACGAAGTCCGCAACGCCGTGGACGCGGTGCGCAGCGATCTGCCCCAGGATCTGACCACCCCTGTGGTTTCCAAACGCACCACCACCGGCGGCGTGATGATCGCCTTTGCCGCGACCTCCTCCAGTCTGGATGCCGGGGAACTCTCCTGGCTGGTGGACAACGATCTGGGCAAAACACTCGTGGCCGTGCCCGGAGTGGGCAAATTCAGCCGCATGGGCGGGGTGGACCGGGAAATCCGGGTGGATCTGGATCCAGCCCGCATGCGCGCCCTCGGCGTCACCGCCGAAGAAGTCTCCCGGATGCTGCGTCAGACCCGCAAAGACGCCTCCGGAGGACGGGGGGACATTTCCGGCAACGTCCAGGCCATCCGCACCCTGGCGGCTCCCGAGTCCCTGGCCGATCTTCAGAATCTGGAAATTCCACTTTCCGGGGGACGCTCCGTGGCCCTGTCGGAAATCGCCACCCTCACGGATGGCCACGCCGAACCCACCAGCATCGCCCTGCTGGACGGAGAACGGGTGGTCGGCTTCGAGCTGACCCGTTCCAAGGGGTCGAGTGAGGTCAGCGTGGCCCAGGAGGTGCGCCGCACCGTGGAGGCCTTCGCCCAGGAACACCCCCAGGTGACCATCCGGGAGGCCTACAACACCTTTGCCCCGGCCCTGGACAACTTTCGCGGCTCCATGGAACTGCTCTACGAAGGAGCATTTCTGGCGGTGGTGGTGGTCTGGTGGTTTTTGCGGGACGGACGCGCCACATTGATTTCGGCGGCGGCGCTGCCCCTGTCGATCATTCCGGCTTTTCTGGTCATGCGGCTGGCCGCTTTCAGTCTGGACACCCTCACGTTGCTGGCTTTGGCCCTGGTGGTGGGCATTTTGGTAGACGACGCCATCGTGGAGGTGGAAAACATCGTCCGCCACATCAAGATGGGCAAAACCCCCTATCAGGCGGCCATGGAGGCGGCGGATGAAATCGGCATGGCCGTCATCGCCACCACCTTGACCCTGGTGGCGGTCTTTCTGCCCACGGCTTTCATGGGGGGAATTCCGGGCAAATTTTTCCGTCCCTTCGGCATGACCGCCGTGGCGGCCATTCTCGCCTCTCTGGTGGTGGCCAGACTGCTGACCCCGATGATGTGCGCCCATCTGCTGCGCCCCTTGAAACATGAACAAAAAGAAGGGGCATTGCTGCGCGGTTATCTGGTCTCGGTGACCGCCTGTCTGAATCATCCCCGCATCACGATGATCGCCTCCCTGCTGTTTCTGGCGGGATCCCTGGCTTTGGCGCCGCTGCTGCCATCGGGCTTCGTGCCGGCGGCGGACCGCTCCCAAACCCTGGTGACCCTGGAACTGCCCCCCGGCAGCGCCCTGGACGACACCCTGGCCGCCTCCCAAAAGACCATCGCCCTGCTCAAACAGATTCCGGACGTGACCCGGATCTACGCCACGGTGGGATCGGCGGCCAGCGGCGAAGGGGGACCGCTGGGGGGAGGTGCCAGCGGCGACACCCGCAAGGCCACCTTGGTGGTCAGCCTGACGGATCGCACCACCCGTGAACTGAAACAGTCCGCCATCGAGGAGGTGTTGCGTGCGCGACTGCGGGAGCTGCCGGGCATACGTTTCGCGATCAGCTCCAACGGTCCGGGGGTCAAGCTCACGGTGGTGCTGGTGGGCAACGAACCCGCGGCCCTGTCCACGGTGATCGACAACCTGGAACGGGAGCTGCGCACCCTGAAAGGAATCGGCAACATCCGCTCCAACGCCGGTCTGGAACGTCCGGAAATTCATATCGTCCCGGATTTCGCCCGGGCCGCGGATCTCGGGGTTTCGGGGGAGGCCATCTCCCAGGCGGTACGGATCGCCACCGCCGGTGATTTCAAGATGCTGCTGGCCAAGCTCAACCTGCCGGAACGACAGGTGCCCATCCGGGTGCGGCTGGCGGAAGGGGTGCGGCAGGATCTGGCGGCCATTCGTCAACTGCCCCTGGCCACCCGTACCGGCATTGTCCCTCTGGAAAGCGTGGCCACGGTGAGCATGCAGGGAGGATCGTCACAAATCGACCGTCTGGACCGCATGCGGCGGGTCAGCATCGATGTGGAACTGGGTCAACGGGTACTCGGCGATGTGCTGGCCGAGGTCAACCGGCTGCCCACCTTGCAGAAATTGCCGGTCGGGGTCCAGCGTCCCCCGGACGGGGACGCCCAGCGCATGAAAGAGCTGTTCGGCAGTTTCGCCGGGGCCATGGCCATCGGGGTGATGTGCATCTATATCGTGCTGGTGCTGTTGTTTCACGACTTTTTGCAACCGGTGACCATTCTGGCGGCGCTGCCCTTGTCGTTGGGTGGAGCGTTCGTGTCGTTGCTGGCCACCCACAACGCCTTTTCCCTGCCTTCGGTGATTGGCATTCTGATGCTCATGGGGATTGTCACCAAGAACTCCATCTTGTTGGTGGAGTACGCGGTGGTGGCGCGGCGGGAACGGGGTTTGAACCGTCGCGAAGCCCTGCTGGATGCCTGTCGCAAACGGGTACGGCCCATTGTCATGACCACCATCGCCATGGGAGCCGGCATGTTGCCGGTGGCGTTGGGGATCGGGGCCGAGCCGAGTTTCCGGTCGCCCATGGCCATCGTGGTGATCGGCGGTCTGCTCGCCTCCACGCTGCTGTCGCTGTTGGTGATTCCGGTTTTGTACGGCTATGTGGATAATCTGTCGAATATCTTCAAAAAAACAACCCATTGAAAAAAAAGCGGGGATCTGGGGGATTCTTCCCCCAGACCCCTTCTTTTCTTTTAATATTTCACGAATCCTCTTCCACGCGGATGACCAACTCGGTTCCCAGCGAACGGTCGAAATGAGCCGCGGCACTGCCCTGATTGACCACCACCTCCACGGTACCAAAACCGCCGATGATCATCGCAGCCGACCCCACCGGAACACTCGAAAAAGTCGAAACCAACGAACCGCAAGCCACCCCATCCAGCCACCCCTTCACCGAACGGTCCCGGAGCTTGTCTCCAGGCAACGCGGTCACGAGGTTGCCGTAACGGTCCTGAAACACCACCTCGGTACGCCACGCCCCGTAACCCGCCGAACGCCAACCCGGATCGTTCAACAACACCGGAGGTGTGATCAACGGCGTACCCAACTCCATGGGGGAACGGCCATGCAACAGATGAGCCGCCGCCGGAGCGAACAGATCCCGCCCATGAAAGGTATGACTGACCGTCTCTTCATCCCCCACGCCATCCAAAGCCAACAGACGGGCATCGGGACGGGTCAACACCGGGGTGAGGAGTCCATTGTTCGGACCGATGAAAAACGATCCCCCGGACTGAACCACCAATCCCCGTCTGCCGCTGCCCACACCCGGATCCACCACGCACAACCAGACCGCCGGCGATGGCATATGGGGCAGACAACGCTCCAGCATCCAGGCACCACTTTTGATGGCAAACGGTGGAATGTCGTGAAACAGATCCAACACGTTTACCCGAGGAAAAAGGCGTGTCAACACCCCTTTGACCTGTCCGACATAAGGATCGGAGGTGCCAAAATCGGTCAGAAGCACCACCGGCATGGGCTGAGAGGAAGAACCAAACACGAGCAGGATCTCTCTATTGGAGGAAAAGCGAAAGATGGCACGTCCAAAGGACAGGGCAGTCAGGCCCGATGATGGAACCGACGCGAGCCCTGGGCTGCTGCTCCGTATCCCTGACGCAGGGATTGCACCCGCCGGTTTTCGGAAAAAAGCTGATCGGCCACCTCGGACTTGTGACGCAGAAGAATGGGCTGCACTTCGTTGATACGTTTGACGAGACGATTCAGCCGTTCACGGGTACCATCTCCCGGAGTCACCCCATCCGGGAAACGGTCCGTCAACGACTCCAACTCTGCCATACCGACATCCCACACCCGCATCAATCCATCGAACTGCTGGGCGGAAAGCATTTCGGGGGTGGCACATTGATCCAGCACGGCATTGAGCCGCGCCACGATCCCGATAATGGCACTGCTGTTTTTTCCGTTCACGCCAGTCCCTCAAGACGGCGTTGGGGGGCGTCAAAGGGGGGAAGCGGAGGCACGGCCTCGCTTTTGACCTGACGCACCGCGTCACGCCACCCGTCCAGCAACGTGTTCAAATGACGGATCACCTCGCGAATGAACTCGGGATCCTTGCGCAGATTGGCCTGGGTAAGCCGATCCAGCATGTAGCCGTACAGATCGAACAATTGAATGGCAAGCTCGCCACCTTTTTCAAAGTTCAAGGTGTTTTGCAATTCGGCGACGATGGCAATGCCGCGACGCAGGCTCATTTTATGATCGCTCAGACGCCCGTTACTCAACTCTTCGATGGAGCGTTCCAGAAAACGGATCGCCCCTTCGTAAAGCAGGATCAGCAAGTCCTCCCGGGAGGCGGTATTGGCCCGGGAACTTTTATAACTGCGCAAGCCATAAGACATGGCGGGTATTCACCCTCAATGGTCCATGGAAACCGCGACCGCAGGCGCCTGAAGCCCCCGCCAGCCATCCAGCAAAATGCGCAACTGTTCGATCACCCGGTAAATGAATTCGGACTCATGGGTGAGACCCGCCTGGGTGAGACTGTCGAGCATATAGCTGTAAAGATCATTCAATTGAGCCGGCACCTGTCCACCCTGGGAGAAATCGAGGGTTCTTTGAAACTCCTCGATGATGCGGCGACCGCGCTGCATCCAGTGTTTGAACTCGGCCACCCGACCATCTTCGCACGCCCTGGCGGCCTGCTCCAGAAACTGGATGCTGCCTTCGTAAAGCTGGACCAACACGTCCAACTGGGAAAGATTCTCCTCGTTGACCGGAGGGGGGGGAACGGATTGCGTGGGGGTTTCCATGTGTTGAATTTCCACTGCCTTTCTCCATGTACTGCCGGATGGCACAAAAAATCCCGACTTCCTTGTTTCACATGACGGGACCATTGACCAATCCCGTCGGACATTACCCCGTCAGGTCAACCGCTCAACTTTGAAATGGAACTGAGCAGCGAACCGCTGGAGCTGTTCATTTTGGTAATCAACTGCTCCAGATTGGAAAATTTCTTGGTGAGGTTTTCCCGCACCTGTTCCAATCGGGTATTTTCCCGTTCAATACTCTTCGCCAACCGATCGAGCCGCGCCTTCAGACCATCCTTGCGACCCGTCACCGCGCCATTGGTGCTGGAGGTCAACGAATCGATGAGGTCGGCCATGCGGAAGGCCACGCCCTCGTTGAACGAATCCCCGGTGGAGGTATGTTCGGAGGTGAACAGTTTGGTGACACTGTTGAAATCGAAAGCCAACGCATCATCCAGGGATGAGCTGTCGAAGCTGATTTTGCCGGTCTTCTGATCGGTGCGCAACCCCATGGACGCCAGGGTCGAATAAGGCGACAGGACACCCGAAGAGTTCTCGGTCTGGGTGTTGAGCACCGAGCGCATTTGCGAAAGCACGCTGCGGGCCACGGTATCGCCGGAAAGGGTATCCGACTTGTGGGTATTGACGTAATCCACCACCGCGTTGTAGCTGTCCAGAAAGCCGGTCAAAACCGTTTTCAAGGCGGTGGTGTCATTCTGGATGGAGACGTTGATGGTGGAGCCAACGGTGGAAATCGCATCGTTGTAACCATCCCCGTCGCTGTCGGTGGCGGTGGTACCGCTGGTGACGGACTGAAGATTCAGGGTCACACCGGTGAGGGCGTCGGTCACCTGATTGGAAGAACTGACCACATCGATGCCATCGATATTCATGACAGCGTCTTGTGGCGCGACAGTCTGGGTGAAACTGAAACCCGACGTGACAGCAGTGATGCGATCGCCCTTGGTGCCCCCCGAATCCGTATAGGTGCCACTGTCTTTGGCGGTGAGGATCAGTCGATACTTGGAGCCATCGTAAAGCACGCTGGCGCTCACCCCGTCCTCGTCACCATAATCGATCCCGTTAATGGCGGAAGCCAGATCGCTCAAGGTCATGGTCTCCAGGTCGGAGGAGTCCATGCCCGAGGTGGTACCGGTGCCGTAGGTCAACCCATTATAGGTGAAGGAAAGATTGGCTCCGGAACCCAGGGTGGCGGTGGTGGAGGATAACCCCGAGGAGGCATCCATGGCGTAGGTGTCATAGGTGGCCAACTGCCCCACGGCGATGGAATGGATGGAAGCCAAAGCGGTACTGTCGGCGCTCGCGGTGATGTAGTCCGTATCCGACGAGGTGACGGTATGGGGGGACCAAGCCGAAGTCTCCTGAAGTTCTTTGGACTTGGCTTCCAACGCGAGCATTTTGGTTTCCAGCTCGCCGACGGCGGTCTGCTGACCCGTGAAGAAAGTCTGGTCACGCTCGTAAGCCTTCAGACGGGTCTTCTGCGCGTTGACCAGCTGATCCACCATGTCCGCGGGCAATCCGCTGGCCATGCCCGAAATGGTTACGCTACCGAGTGCCATGCTCTTCTCCTCATCATTGACTGGAAATCGGCTGGAACCCAGGCGGTATCGCCTCAGGTTGCGCCATACAACAATTCCCGCAACTTCCGAACCTTGCTGGCCAAGCGATGCATCTCCCCGCCGGAGATACCGCCAATCACCACCCGGTTGTCCCGACAGCTCACCTGGATCGAGGGATGGCCCTGCCCCTCTTCCACCACCCGGCAACGCACCGCATTCAGGCCATCGAGAATCCGGTTGGCCTCCGCCACCAAAGACTCCAGGAAAAGAGGCTCCATTTCCAGCACAGGTTCAAGCGCATGCGTGGTCGTGACACCAACTGCCGTCGGATGGGGGATCTCAATCCGGTTGTTTTCCGATGATTTCATCCCTGCCCCCCTTCCGCTCAAAAAAACCGGTCCGACCGATCATACAATCTTATCGGTTGGACCGGAATTTTTCTTGCGTCAAGAAATCGCTCACCGTCCGTTATGATCATTTTCCAGGCGACACCTATGGATCTCCTTAAAGATCCGGCCATGCAGCCCGCCTTCACGGCCTGGAAAACTACTTGCCGAGCAACTGCAAGGCCAACTGGGGCTGTTGATTGGCCTGGGCCAAAACCGCCGTACCGGCCTGTTGCAAAATCGCGTTGCGGGTCAAGGTGGCGGTTTCGCTGGCGATGTCCGCGTCCATGATGCGGGAACGGGCCGCCGACATGTTCTCCACCACGTTGGACAGATTGGCGATGATCGCATCGAAGCGGTTCTGGATCGCGCCCAGATTCGCCCGGCTTTCGGAAACGCTGTCCAAGGCGCTGCTGATGGTGCTCAGAGCCTGAGACGCCCCGGCAGCGGTGGAGATGGTCACAGCACTCACACCCAACGCACTCCAGGTGGCCGCCGCAATGGAAACCTTGATGGTCTGCCCTTCCTTGGTGCCCACCTGGAACACCTTGCCCACGAAATTACCGTCCAGCACCTTGGAGCCGTTGAACTCCACGTCCTGGGAGATACGATGAATCTCGGACAGAAGCTGGGTCACCTCTTTCTGGAGGTCGGCCCGGTCATCACTGGTATTGGTGGCGTTGGCCGCCTGCACCGCCAACTCCCGGATCCGCTGCAAGGCGTTGCCGCTCTCTTGCAGGGCGCCTTCCGCCACCTGGGCCAGGGAGATGCCATCGTTGGCATTGCGGACCGCCTGATTCAGACCGCGAATCTGGGAGGTCATGCGGGTGCTGATGGCCAATCCGGCCGCGTCATCCTTGGCCGAGTTGATCCGCAAACCCGAGGCCAGACGGGCGAAGGTCTGGCTCAAAGAACCGGTGGATCGCTCCAGATTCCGTTGGGCGTTGAGAGAAGCGACGTTGGTATTGATAAAAAGTGGCATGGCTTTAATCCTTCTTCATTTCGCAAGTATCGGTCAGGAAACCGCAACCATTTGTTTGACAGCTCTTTTTCCTCTCGTTTGCTCCCGGTAGGCGCCACGCATCTCATAAGGGATCAACGGCTGACGCGCCGAATATTCCTTGATTACCACCTGCCGACCCCGACGATTGCGCACATTCACCACCACCGGTCCGGCCAGATTGGTTCTCATCTCCTCGGGTTTGCCATCCGGAATGGTCAGCAGCGAAAAGACTTCCATATCTTCGCCCTTCTCCAGACCGATGGCCGCGGTATCCGCATCCTCGACGAGAAACTCCAGTTCCGAGAAGAAGTCGAATGGATTGATCACGATGAACGCGATTTCCGGCTCATCCACGGATTGCAACCAAAAGAATGACGAGTCATCCGAATAAGGAAACATGAGATACTGTTTGCTGTTGGGGAATCCCATCATGCCCTGTTCGAGGGTGATCAACTCATCCTCCATGTACTTCAGGGTCCCGAACCGCGTCCCGTGCACTTCCATGACTCTTCACTCCTTCTATTGCCGCAGAAGCATCCCGTTTTCATGAAACCGTTGCCGGACCTCATCGCACCAGACCAACCGCGCATCCCGTGCATTTTTTTCCGATCAGACGGCTGACAATCTCGACTGTCCTTAAATAAAGCATCTTCCATGCCAAACAATTTATCGCATCCAACCCGACTTTACTGGCCTTGTACCACCCTCTTCAGGCAAAAATTGCCTCCGACCAGCCCCCTGCCCTGCCAATTCGTCAAAAAAATCCACCTGCACCCCATACCGCCGATTCATCCGATTTCCGACACCCAGACATTGCTTTGACACCCCATCCCAACCCCGCCGGTACAGCGGGGTTGGGATGGAGATTCCATGGACTATTTCAACAACTGCAAAGCCAACTGAGGCTGCTGATTGGCCTGTGCCAGAATGGCCGTACCCGCCTGCTGCATGATCGACAACTTGGTCAGGTTGGCGGTCTCGGCTGCCACATCCGCATCCAGAATGCGGGAGCGGGCCGCGGAGACGTTCTCCACCACGTTGGAAAGATTGGCAATATTGGCCTCGAACCGATTCTGGATGGCACCCAGTTCCGCCCGGGTCGAAGAAACCCGGTCAATGGCTCCGGCGATGATGGCCAACATCTGACCGGCGGCCTTGGCCCCGTTCAACGGCGGATTGGTGTCATTGGTGGTCGGCGGATTGAAAGGCAGAGTCGGATCCGTGGGCACCGAGGCGCCGGTGATGTCCACCAAAGGCGACGGCGGAAATTTATTGGATCCCGAGGTGTCAATCAGCCACTCCGGCACCACCAGATGTTCGTTCGCAGCTGGCTTGGCGCCGTACTTGGCCGCATACGAGACCGCGAAATCCCGGGAATCCAGCACACGGGCCATGTTGTCGGCAGCCGTGTTGGCCTGGGCCACCGTGGAACCGAGATTGGAAGCGGCCTTGCCACCCGCCGCGATCACCTTGGCGATGTCGATGGACAGATTCTTGCCGGCATCGGCCTTGCGGGCGGCGGCGGCGGCGGTTTCGATGTCCGAACCCTGGCTGATGGCGGCCCGGAACGCATTGACCACATCCAGGATGTTGCCCACCGGCACATCCTTGACACCTGAAGCGTTCACCGCATTTTCCAACACCACCGAGGTGCTGGTGGAGGTGTTGATGGCGTTCACCACCGCGTCCTTGGTGGCCACAGCCTTGGCCGCTTCCGCAGCGGAACTCGCCGTACCACCACTGTTGGCATTCTTGGCCGCCGCCACGATCACCTTGGCTTCATCCAGCGTCAACGAACTGCCGGCATCGGCGCGCACCGCAGCCCGAGCGATTTCGTCGGCGCTATCGCCGTTGGTGATACCCGTGGTGATGGCACTCACCACATCCGCCTGGTCATTGGCGTTCACATGGGTGGCGGCCACCCCGGCGGTCACCAGACCGGAAACCGAACCATCGGATCCGGAGATGGCCGTGACCACCGCGCTGCGGGTGGAGGTCTCAGCCGCCTTGTAGGCCGCGGCGGCAATCACCTGGGCCTTGTCCAAAGAGAGACTGGAGTCGGCGTTGCGAATAGACTGAGCCGCGGCGGCGTTGCGGGCATCCACCACGCTGGCACCGGGACGGGAAGCGGCAATCACCGCAGCAGCCGCCACCTTGGCCTGATTGGAACTGATGCCCGAATTGGCGGCGGTAATCGTCGCGGCCACGGTCTCCACGGATTCGCTGCCAGTCAGAGACAGATTGGTCAACGCGGTTTCCACCGTGGTATCCTCGGTGCCGCTGTTGGCCGCCTTGATCGCCGCCTTGTAGACATCGGCCTTGATGGTCGTGGAGGTGGTGGACAACGAACCCAGATTGTTGGCCACGTCCGAAGTGCCGGGAGATGCAGCGCCGGACACGGCGGTATCGGCGGCGTTCAAAGCCGCGATATTCCCCTGGAACGCCTGGATCATGCTGTCGGCCACCTTGGTGGGATCCGTGGTCCAGGGGGCCGACTGGGAAGAGTCGGCATTGGCGATGGCATTGATGCCCACCGCCACGTTGGAACTGAACAGCTTGGAGTTGGCCAGGGCCGGACTCGGAGCCTTGATGACCATCCCTTTGATCTTGGTGTTGAACACGCTCTCCGGCGCATTGGGGTTGGCCAGTTGCTTCTGGGAGAGCAGGGTCTCGGCGCGGGCGTCGGCCAGGGTCACGGTGACGGTCTGGTCCTCCCGGGCGCCGACGTGGAACACCAGCGGCTGAGTCTCGCCATTGAGCATCGGCCAGTTGTTGAACTCGGTCTCCTGGGCCACCCGCTCCAGTTCACCGAGCAACTGGCTGATCTCTTGTTGCAAGCTGGCACGATCCGCGTCACTGTTGGTGGCGTTGGCCGCCTGGACCGCCAGTTCGTTCATGCGTTGCAGCATGTTGGAGTGCTCGGCCAAAGCCCCTTCGGCCACTTGGGAAACCGAAATGCCGTCATTGGCATTCCGCACCGCCTGGGTCAAACCCCGGATCTGGGAAGTCATACGATTGGAAATCGCCAGTCCGGCGGCATCATCACCCGCCGTATTGATACGCAGTCCCGAGGAGAGACGGGCGAACACCTTGTTCAACTCCCCGCTGGAACCCAGCAGGTGCCGTTGAGAATTCAAGGAGGCGATGTTGGTATTGATATAGAGCGGCATGGTTCGATTTCCTTCAGGTTCTGGTCAGTCGATTTCGATGGACAAGATCAGCCAACGGCGGCGATTTTCTGGGGGACCACCTTGTCCCGTCGAAAACGTCGGCGCGCATCCTGCCGACCCACACGCCGATTCTCGGCTTCACGCTCTTGCATATAGGTTTGACGCAAATCTTGCGGAATCAACGGCTGCCGGGGAGAATACTCCTTGATCAGGATCTGACGCCCCATGCGGTTGACGGTGTTCACCACCACCGGACCGGCCAGATTGGTCCGCATTTCCTCGGGACGCCCTTCCGGGATGGTCACCAGGGAAAAAATTTCCACCTCATCCCCGCTGGGACAACCGATCGCGTCCGCGTCCGCATCCTGGATGACAAACTCCATCTCCGCGAAAAAGTCGAACGGATTGATCACGATGAAGGCGATCTCGGGTTCATCCACCGATTGCAGCCAGAAGAACGACGAGTCCTGACCATACGGAAACAGAAGAAACCGCCTGCTCAACGGAAAACCAAGCAATCCCTCGTTCAGGATGATCACTTCCTCTTCTTTGAACTCCAGCACGCCGAACCGGGTACCGTGAATTTCCATTGCCATTGCCATTGCCTTCACTCCCTTGAATCTTATCGAATGAAATCTATTAAAGAGTTGTTCATGACCTGTCTTTGCGAGGCGGTCATAACCTGCATGGACTGGGAGGCCTGCTCCAAGTCGGACAACACCTTGAACAGATCGGCTTCCACGTTGTCGGCACGCACCTTGGTCAACGAGCTTTCATCCGACTCCAAGGTGGTGGTCACGGCCTGAACCTGCATGTTGCGAATACCCGTGACACCCTGAAGATCGGAGACCTGCGCTCGGCTCTCCTGTACCCGATTCAATTGCAATGCCACTTCTGTCGGGTCGGCGCGTAATAATGCCCCACGCAAGGCCGCCATCGAGCCGAGCAGGTTGACACCACGACCATAATTTCCTGATCCTTCCAGGAGTTCCTCTCCTGTCACATTGCCGGGAAGCGTCTCTCCCTGACGGACCCGGATCTGTCGATCCTCGGTTCCGCCCTGATACTGAGGCACCACCTCGAAGTAATAGGCGTCCCCGGTTTTGGGGGTGCCGGTCACGGTGAATTTGACACCCTGCCCCAAATCCAACTGACCATTGTCATCCAGGGAGGCGGCTTCCTGATCCACTCCGTTGATATTGGCCTTGTATTGATTGCTGGCCGCCAGATAGGAAATTTTGACGCTCAGCGGCAAATTGCTCGGGGTCTGCCCCTTGGTGACGGAAGCGGTGAAACCGGTCCCCGCCGCAGCCAGACTTTTGCCACCTTCGCTTTTCACCTGGACATCAGTGGCCATGAGGTTGCTTGCGTCGAAGGGAGAGCGCAGCTTGCCGCCCCCGAACAAGGGGACCTCGTCGAGTTCGCTGTTGGCGGTGGAAATCATGTCCTGATACCAAGCGAGGGGCTTCTGGGCTGCAGCCGTCAGGATGGTGGGATTGCCCCCGACCATGCTTTCCCCGAGCTGCAACACCAGATCCTGGGCATCCAACAAAGCGTCATGAATCTGACTCATATGACTGTCCGCCAGAGTCAAACGTTCGGCAGCGGACTGCGTGGTCTTTTTCAGGCTCTGCACCCCGGAAAGATCCGAAGAGAAGATCATGTGCCGGTAGACCCCGGACGGGTCATCGGAAGGACGATTGGTCCGGTTGCCGGTCACGCTTTGCTCCTGGACCTTCAGAATCTCCTGCTGCTGATTCTGCAAGGCGTTGGCGCCGGTCTTGTACAGCATCGTATTGGTAACACGCATCATGGGACAGACTCCTTACACCTTAAACCATTTGAATGATGGTCTGCATCAACTCGTCGGCGACGCCAACCATCTTGCTGGACGCCTGAAAGGCCCGCTGAAAACGAATCAAATCGGTCAACTCCTCTTCCAGGGAGACCCCGGAGATCGACTCCCGAATGTCAGACAAAAACGACTGTGCCGACTGCTGGGCAAGCAGGGACTCCTTGTCCAGATTGATGGTCGAACCCAGCTCACCCACCATGGTGGCGTAATGGCTGGTCAAAGAGGCGTTGTTGCCGAACAGGTCGAACTTGGCGGTACGCAGATTGCCCAGAGCCAAAGCCCCATTGCTGCTGGCGTCGTCGTGGGTGACTTTGGTGGGATTGGACAGATCGTCCACATTCAACCGCCCCACACCCACCCGATCGGGATCCGTCAGCAACTCGGCGTTGACCGTCATGTCTCCGGCTCCCCGACCGCCGAACAACGCACCGATGCCCAGGGCCGCCAGCAGACCGCTTTCATCCACCACCACACCCAGCTTGCCACCGGAATTCTCGGCGCTGATTTTCAATTTCTTGTCGCTGGTGATCTCGGCCTTGACCCCGTCCAGACCATCGATGGCCTGTTGCACCTGAGTCAACGACATGTCGGTGGTAATGTTCACGGTCACCGGTGTCAGGGCGTCATCCGAAGTGCCGGTGGCAAAAACGATGCGTCCATCCACCACCCGGTTGGCGTCCACCGGACCTTTCTTGTAGTCGTTGGAGGTGGTATCCGTCACCAGACTGGCCAGGGAGGTGTCCAGGTCGTTGCCCAGCGACACCGCACCGGTCAGACTGGTGACCAGATTCTTGCCCACGGACTGGGAGTTGACCTTGTTGAACTGAAAACGCACCTCGTCGGCCAAGGTCTCCAAACGGGTGAGATATCCGTTGGCGCCATGCACCACTTCGTCCCGCAATTCCAGCAAGGCGCCCAGTTGCCCCCCGCTGACCTTGCTCGAATCAAACTCCCGGTCACCGATCTTGATCCCCTGGAAACCGGTATCCGTCACCTGGGTGCTGCGACCGAACTGGGCGGAGTAGACCGAATCGGCCAACAACTCCTGCCCTTTGGAGGTCATCACCTGCACGTCGCCGTTATCAAATTCCAAGGTGCGGATGTCGATGATCTGGCCCAATTCCATGATCATTTTCTGGCGCTGATCCTTCAGATCCAACGAAGGATTGGTGGCCTCATTGCGCACGATCAGGTTGTTGATTTCCTTCAAGGACTTCAACCGGGTGTTGATGTCCCCCAGAACCACACTGATCTCATTGTCGAGAGGCAGGGCCGACTCGCTCAAGGAGGTGGCCATTTTGTTGAACTCATTCGCGACGCCATCGGCCTTGGAGACCACCTGATAACGGGCCACAGCATTGCCCGGATTGTCCGCCAGGGTGTCCGCCGCGTCGTAAAAGGCTTCCAGCCCCTGGGAAAGACCACTGCCATCCATGTCGTTGAACACATCCTCGACCAGCGACATATACTTTTCCCGGGTTTGCAAACGTCCCAACTCACCGGTTCCCAGTTCCAGACGGCGATCCACCAGTTGATCCATCTGGCGACGCACATCCGCAATCCGCACACCGGTTCCACCCGCCACGGTCTGGGAGCCGGGAATCGACTCCAATTCCACGGTCTGCCGGGAATAGCCCGCCGTGTTGGCATTGGTGATGTTGTGCGAAATGGTTTGCAATGCCCCCTGGGAAGCAAAAATTCCCAATTTGGAAACATTCAACAGGTTACCGAGTGACATGATTCAAGACGCTCCACAATGACGTTGATGGCATCCGGGAAGGAAACCCCGGTCTCCAACTTGCCGTTGCCGAGAATAATGCAGAAGGCATGCCAAACAATAAAAGCTCTTCACAAACCGCAGCACGTTCTCGCAACTCACCCCGCAGTGAATTGTTTTAATTGATTATTCAATAGCGTAAGCGAAACCCACGCAACCGCCCATTCCCCGCATGGTCCCGATCCGAAAAAAGTGTCCCTGGAGAAAAAAACGAAGCACAGGAAAAAGCGTCCCCTCCCCTGACGGAAAAACGCGGCAATTGTTTCCCCTGGGTGACTTGCCAGTCAGGTCGTGTTACCGTTTTGTCCCCTGGGAGAGAAACGACAAACCCCCAACGCCATATATGGTTATTTTTTGCAAGGAGAGCGTCATGCAGTTTTCACCCCCGATGAACGTTGCGGTGCGCGCCGCGCTCAAGGCAGGCATCCTGGCCCGGGAGTGGTTCGACCGCCGCCACGAACTGGAAGTGAAAAACAAGGGAAAAAACGATCCGGTCACCGGCGCTGACCTGGTGGTGGAGGAGGAACTGCTGCTCGCGCTGAAAAAAGCCTATCCGCGTTACGGGGTGATGGCCGAGGAACAAGGGGGAAAACTGACACTGGATCGCCCCTGTTGGATTGTTGACCCCATCGATGGCACCCTCAATTTCATTCACGGCCTGCCCCACTTCGCCATCTCCATCGCCTTGATGGAAGGGGGAGTAATCCAGGGAGGACTGGTTCACGATCCCATACGCGACGAACTGTTCGTGGCGGAACGGGGCCGGGGAGCCTATCTGAATGATCGCCGCATCCGGGTGACCCGACCCCAAGGCATCAACGGCGCGCTCCTGGCCACGGGATTTCCCCATCGACGCCCGGAACGACTCCCAGGTTATTTGAAGGCATTCGAAAGTTTTTGCGCCGTGGTCGCGGATCAACGGCGTCTGGGTTCGGCGGCGCTGGATCTGGCCTATGTGGCGGCGGGACGGTATGACGGCTTCTGGGAGATGGGACTGGCGCCCTGGGACATCGCGGCGGGCACGCTGCTGGTGCGGGAAGCGGGGGGAATGGTGAGCGATTTCGCCAACGGGGAGCAGTTCCTGACCTCGGGCAATGTGATCGCCGCCCCCGAGGCCATTCACGGCACCATGCTGGAGATCATCCGTCAGGCCGGAATCGCCTGACGGCACAACCTGTGATTCTTTCCGGCTCCCCCCGCGGACATCACATCCAGCGGCGGGAACCGGAAAGAGAACATCATCAGATTCTGGAAAGCAGACTCAAGGCGATGGTGGGCTGCTGATTGGCCTGAGCCAGAATCGCCACCCCCGCCTGTTGCAGAATGCTGTTGCGGGTCAGATTCGCAGTCTCCTGGGCAATGTCGGCATCCTGGATGCGGGAACGGGCCGCCTGGGTGTTCTCGGAAACATTGGACAGATTGGAGATGATGCTCTCGAACCGGCTCTGCACGGCACCCAGATTGGCCCGAATATCCGAAACGGAATCCAGGGCGCTATCCAACACGCTGATGGTCGAATTGGCCTTGGCCTGGGTGGACACACCCCAGTTGGTCGTCACAGCCGTGCTAAGTCCCAAAGTGGACACCACGGTACGGGCGATGGTCACCTCGATCGCCTGTCCGGCGTCGGGACCGATCTGGAAGCTGCCCGCGAAATAGTTGCCCGCCGCCTTGAGATCCACACCGTTGGTACTGCCGCCGAACAAGGGATTGCCATTGAACTGGGTGGCCTTGGCGATCCGATCCACCTCGGAGAGCAATTGGGACAGTTCCGTTTGCAAGGAAGCGCGATCGCTGGTGCTGTAGGTGGCATTGGAAGCCTGTACCGCCAACTCCCGCATTCTTTGCAGCGCGGAAGAGGTTTCATCCAGGGCGCCTTCCGCCACCTGCACCAAAGAGATTCCATCATTGGCATTGCGGGCCGCGACGTTCAGACCACGAATCTGAGCGGTCATGCGGTTGATGATGGCCAGCCCCGCCGCGTCATCCTTGGCGCTGTTGACCCGCAAACCCGACGACAAACGCTGAAAGGTTTGACTCAAGGCGTCGGTGTGCTTGCCAAGCTGCCGTTGCGCATTGATGGACGCGATACTGCCATTGATGGTGAGAGCCATTGTAAAATCCTCCTCGCAAGTAATAAAGATGCCCGAAGAATGGTTCATCCGGGCCTGTTGTGGGCCTTCCCTGGCATTGCCTGTGGGTTACTCGTTTTATGGGCTTAACCCTCACCCCAATCCTGACGTCGGACGCATCCCAAAACGTCCATGACTTGATACCTCGCTTCAGCCGCCTGATCTTCCGGAAGATCCATACCTTTGGATCATCACGGCTTCAATAATCAGAATAAAATTCAAGCTTATCCATTTATCGTTCTTCTAAACCCTCGACTTGAGCACTATTTCCATTTTCTTCATCCCATCCTGTCATTTTCCACAGCGTACCTTCCGGCTCTTCCCGTCAATTTCGGCCAAAGTAACGCTTAATCAAATTATCGGATAGACGAAGCGTGACTTGAGAAGTTTTTTGAGCCTGGGCCAAAATCTCCCCCATCCATCCCGACCACCCGACCGCGCACCAACGCGAACGCAGGGATTCCCGGGACAGCCATACCCGTGAACCTCTGCACGATCATTTTGAAATGATTGGATTTAAATCAGAAAGAAACCGGAAGGACCAACGCAAGACCAAGCAAAATCACCCCAAAGCACAAAACCGCCCCCCCGCTCACGCCCCTCGCATGGCCTGCGCCCCCGTTATTGAGGAGGGAGGGGGTGAGCCGGATGGGCCATGATCCGCTTCAAAAAAGGCACCAGACGGATGAACAGCCATTCCCCCCGATCCAGCAGCGCCGACAGACCCTCCATGCGCCCTTCCATGGCCTGCTGCTCCACCTGAATCAAAACCCCACGGAGGGCGACCGCCCCCATGGCGCCGCATTGGGACTTCATGCCGTGGGCCGCACGGGAAATCCCCTCCAGATCGCCGCTCGCCAACAACCGGCGCATCTCCCGCCATTTGCCGGGAACGTCCTCCAAAAACATGTCCACGATATTCACAAAGGCGTCCGGCACCCTGGACAACTCCCGGCGCAATACCTCCAGTACCGCAACATCCAACAGGGCAAGCCCCTCTCCGGCGTCAGCCTCCTCCTGAAAAACGGCTGAAGGCGACATCGATCCGACACTTTCCGCGGATTCCGGAATTTCCACCGCTTCAGATCCAGCTCCAGTCCCTTCCCCGGCATCGGCATCCCCTGGCCCCAACCAGCGCACCAACCGATCGTGCAGCTTGCGAATGCGCAACGGCTTTTCCAGATGATCGCTCATGCCCGCCACCCGGGCCCGTTCCTTGTCCTCCGAGGAGACATGACCCGTCAGGGCGATGATGGGCAACGGTTGCTCCCGCCCCTGAAGCCGCTCCCACTCCCGGATCCTCCGACAGGCCTCGTAGCCGTCCATGCCCGGCATGCGCACATCCATCAACACCAGATCGAAACGCGCCTCGGCCACCCGCTGCAAAGCCTCGTCACCCGAACCCGCGCATACCACCTCCGCAGACCAATCCCGCAACATCACCTCGGTCAACCGTTGGCTCAACGGGTCGTCATCCACCACCAGCAACCGCGCCCGCCTGGAATGCCATCCGGCCAGCATCCCCCCCCTGGCCGGGTCCACACCTCCGGTCCCGGCCAGGGACGCCGGGACCAACTCCGGGATGTCGAAACGCAACGCCACGACAAACACACTCCCTTGACCCGGATGACTGCTCGCCTCGATGCTCCCTCCCATCAACTCCACCAGACGATGACAGATGGCCAGACCCAATCCGCTTCCCCCATACCGACGGGCCACAGAAGCATCCCCTTGCGCATAAGGGGTGAACAGTTGCTCCATGTGTTCCGGTGTCATGCCGATCCCGCTGTCTTCCACCCGCAGGATCACCCGACAGGACTCCGGAGCCAAGGCCGCCACCGAAACCGTCAGCACAATCTCCCCTTGCTTGGTAAACTTGACCGCATTGGAAAGCAGATTCATCAACACCTGCCGCACCCGCAACGGATCCCCCAACAGGGTCTCGGGCAAGGCCTCGTCCACGACGCGCCGAAATCCGATCCCTTTCCGACACATCGCCGCCTCGAACAGGCTCTCCAGATCCGAAAAAAGCCGCCGCGGCGCAAAGGAGATCACCTCCAGCACCATCCGTCCCGCCTCGATCCGGGAAAAATCGAGGATTTCGTTGATGATGGCCAACATCGCCTCGTTGGAGCGTTGCAGCAGCTCCACCTTTTCCCGTTGCGACCTGGAAAGCTCCATGGCCGCCATCTGATCCACCAAAGCCACGATGCCGCTCATGGGGGTACGGATTTCGTGGCTCATCACCGCCAGAAAGGCGCTTTTGGCCTGATTGGCCGCCTCCGCCGCCTCCCGGGCGCGGGCCTCGGCCTCGACCTGCTTGCGGGCGGTGATCCACTCGACAAACAGAATCACCCCTCCCACCTCCCCCTCTTCTCCGTTATCCCGCTCCCGCCGCCAGGGATGGGCGCTCCACTGCAACCACTGCTCGCGACCGTCCGCATCCCGCAGACTCACCTCCCGAACCACCACCGACTCCCCGGTCAGACACACTCCGGGCAGCTCGGACCAGCCAGGAGGCATCACCGGCACCAACTCCCCCAGTCGCACCCCGCGCCATCCTTGTTCCGGCAGTTTCAACTCCCCACGCCAACGGCGACCGCACTCCAGATGACGCATCTCCCGGTCGAACATGGCCATGGCCGCCGGGGCATGCTCGATGAAAAAACGCAAACGTCGCTCTCCGGCCTGCAAACGCCGATTCAGAAAGTGGACCCGCGTGATCACCAGCGCCACATAACCCGCCAACGCCACGATCAACGCCGGAATCACCTGTCCCACCCGCCACTCGGGAAACAGCAAACGGGCCTCCACCATCCAATCAAAAAAGCGCAACGCCTCCAGCGACCAAAAGGCCGTACCGAACAACACCAACGCCAGCACCGTCTCCCGCAACAAAAGACGACGCCGCTCCCTGCCCATCGGCGTGCTCCAATCGGGCTTGAACCGACGCCAAAAGCCCTCTTTCATCCGTTGCCGCTCCCGGAGCGCATCACCGGTCCGCCCCCAAAAAAGCGCGAATCGGTCGGGACCACTCCGCCGACAAACCCGCACGGTCGAGAATCGTCGGATTCTGACGAATCACCTGGGCCATGGTCCCGATGCCCACCAATAATAACATAAGCCATATCAACAGTTTGGCACTATTGGCCATAATCTTGATCACCCCCAACAGCGTCAGCACCCCACCCCCGATCAACACCAGCCAGGTCATTCCATCTCCGCCGCCGCCCATGCGCACCTCCCATTTCACAGTTTCATGCGTGTTTATCCAATTGACCATCCCCTTCATAACGTTTAAATACAATGACGGAAAAGCCCTCCATTCGCCAGCCTCGGCGCGCCGGACCTCCCCTCCCTCTTCCAACAAAAAAACATGGTAAAATTGCGATTGACTTACACAAAATAATTGGATAATCTTTTCTTGACTTCAATCAAGGGAGCGTCCTATTGAATTTCTGGAATGGCAAACAAATCGTGATCGGATTGGGGGGTGGCATCGCCGCCTACAAAACCCTGGAGGTGATACGTCGTCTCCGGGAAGCCGGCGCCCGCATCACCCCGGTCCCCACCCAGGCCGCCTTGCGCTTCGTCACCGGACTCACCCTGCAAGCCCTCAGCGGCGAGCCGACCCGGGAGGATCTTTTCACGCCCCTGGCCCCCGATGGCATGGATCACATTCGTCTGGCCCAGTCGGCGGATCTGGTGATCGTGGCGCCGGCCACCGCGGATCTGCTGGCCCGCATGGCCACGGGTCAGGCCGACGACCTGTTGAGCGCCTTGCTGCTGGCCCGTCGCGGACCGGTGCTGGTGGCCCCGGCGATGAATCCGGCCATGTGGGAGCATCCGGCCACCCGACGCAACGTGGCCACCTTGCACGCAGACGGCATCGGCTTCGTGGGTCCGGAAAGCGGTCCCATGGCCTGCGGAGATCAGGGAACCGGACGCATGGCGGAACCCACCACCATCCTGGAAGCCGCCCGTCGCACCCTCACCCCGAAAATTCTGGCGGGTCGCCGGGTGGTGATCACCGCCGGTCCGACCCGGGAAGAGCTGGATCCGGTCCGTTTCCTCTCCAACCACTCCTCGGGCAAGATGGGCTGGGCCGTGGCCCTGGCCGCCCTGCGGGCCGGAGCGCGGGTGGATCTGGTACATGGTCCGGTGGCGATGCCGGTTCCCTGGGGTGCGGTGCCCCATGCGGTGGGATCGGCCTGCGAAATGCTCGACGCCACTTTGGATGTATGGCTCTCCGCGCCGGGCAATCCCCGCTGCGATGCGGCCATTCTCACGGCGGCGGTGGCCGACTACCGGCCTGGAAAACGCTTGAACGACAAAATCAAAAAAGAGAACGCCCTCTCGGAGTTGCATCTGGAACTGACCCAGAATCCCGACATTCTGGCCATGCTGTCGGCCTGGACCGGAATACGCACCCGGGACGGACACCAAAGGGTGATTGTGGGCTTCGCCGCCGAAACCGGTGACGCCCTCACCCGTGGCAAGGCCAAACGGATCCGCAAAGGGTGTGATCTGTTGGCCATCAACGATGTCAGCGCGCCGGGTTGCGGATTCGGGGCCGATACCAACGCCGTCACCCTGATCGGTCGGGACGGACGCGAAGAGGCCTGGCCCCTGTTGCCCAAGGAACAGGTGGCCGAAAAACTGATCCAGGCTGTGGCCACTCTCGTTGACATCCACGCAACACTCAAGGAGAACACATGACTGCCGCAAGGCGGGAGGGGGGGAGTGCAACATGCTGAAATTCTCAAAAAAGCTGCTTTATGCCATCGAGGCGGTGACGGATATCGCCTACAATTCCACCGGTGAACCGGTGCAAATCCGCGAAGTGACCAGTCGCCAGGGGGTGCCGCAACGGTATCTGGAACAGGTGATGCAACGGCTGGTCCGGGCCGGCATCCTCAAAGGGGTGCGGGGGCCACGGGGGGGATATCTGCTGGGTCGGGAACGGTCGCGCATTTCGGTGGGGGACATCGCCCGGGTGGTGATGGACGTGGCCGAATCCGGGGAGTCAGGTCTGCCCACCGACACGGCCACCGGACCCATCGGTCGTGTGGTCATCCGTCCCCTGTGGGGGGAGTTCCAGGAAAAAATCCTGGTGATGATGGATACCGTGACCATCGAGGAGTTGACCACCCGCGCCTTTCGCGGCGGCGTGCCCAGCGAAAGTTGCGACCGGATCACCTATTCCATTTAAACACGAAAAAATAACGGTGGCGAAATCGACCAGCGCGCCTGCACAATTTCCTTACCTGGAGTTCAAGGATCTCTTCGGACTGGTGGGTTCCCGGGACCGCCATACGCGGCGCGTTTCGCAACGGTCTGATCGAACACGGGGATATCTGGATGCAAATGATCGTGGACCGCAATCTGTCGTCCCACACATATGATGAAAAACAGGCCGCAACCCTTGCCGATACGATCATGGCACGGTATTACCCCGCCTTCAAAAGCATGGCCCTCCATTTTTCCCGGCGTTACGATCAACAGGAGGAGGAAACGTGAGCTACGGATTGCCCCCCGATCCCCCTCCCCATGGGGTGCTGCTCATCGGCGCCGGAGGACTCGGGTGCGCCGCCGCCTTGGCGCTGGCGGGAGCGGGTGTTCGTCGCATCACTCTGGCGGATCCGGATACCGTGGCCCTGTCCAATCTGCACCGGCAGATTCTCTATCACACCGCGGACGCGGGGGCCAAAAAGGTGGATCAGGCGACCAGACGACTCGCAGAGACCACACCGGGCCTGAGCGTCGCGGGCGTATGTGTCCGCCTCGACACCCCCGAAGCCATCGGCCAGGCGGCCCGGGGCCACGCCGTAACCCTCGACGCTTCGGACAACTTCACCACCCGCTTCGCCGCCAACGACGCGGCGATCCGTTTTGGATTTCCCCTGGTTCACGGAGCGGCCACAGGCTTTGCGGGTCAACTGATGACCATCGATCCGGGCCGTTCGGCCTGTCTGCGCTGTCTGTTCACCGCCCCGCCCGCAGCCGAAGGCCCCACCTGCCAAAACGAAGGGGTACTCGGCCCCCTGGTGGGCGAAGTGGGCTGGCTCATGGCGCTGGAAGCGGTTAAACTCCTGGAACAGATCGGTCAACCGCTGTGGAATCGACTGCTGACCATCCACGCTCTGACCGGAAAACGCCGCGCGGTGCCTTTGCGGCCCGACCCGCGCTGCCGGTGCCACCCACAACCCGGACCCGTGACGCCATGAGAAAAAAAATCCACGCCAACATCACCGAAACCATCGGCAACACGCCACTGGTGCGCATCCATCGCATGCACGGATCGATCCCGGTGGAGATCCTCGCCAAGTTGGAATACTTCAATCCCATGGGTTCGGTGAAAGATCGCATCGCCCTGGCCATGATCGAAGCGGGGGAGCGGGAAGGACACATCGACGCGGATACCGTGGTGATCGAACCCACCTCGGGCAATACCGGCATTGCCCTGGCCGGGATCTGCGCGGCCAAGGGATTGAAACTGATTCTCACCATGCCGGACTCCATGTCCCAGGAACGGCGCAAGCTGTTCGCCCTGCTGGGTGCCCGGGTGGTGCTGACCCCGGCCAAGGAGGGGATGCGCGGCGCCATCCAGAAAGCCAAGGATCTGGTGAAACAGGAAAAAAAGGGCTTCATGCCCAACCAGTTCGACAATCCGGCCAATCCCCGCATCCACGCCGACACCACCGCCCAGGAGATCCTGGACGATACCGATGGCCAACTGGATATCCTGGTGGCCGGCGTGGGCACCGGAGGGTCTCTTTCCGGACTGGCGGAAACCCTGAAAAAAGCACTCCCTGCCCTGTGGGTGGTGGCGGTGGAACCGGCCAACTCTCCGGTCCTTTCCGGCGGCATGCCCGGCCCCCACAAGATCCAGGGACTCGGTGCCGGATTCATTCCTCCGGTCCTGGACCGCTCCCTGATCAGCGAGGTGATACGGATCGGGGATGACCAAGCCATCGAAGCGGCCCGCCGTCTGGCCTCCGAAGAGGGCATCGCCTGTGGCATCTCCGGAGGCGCAGCCATGGCCGCCACCTTGCTGGTGGCCAGCCGACCGGAGTTTGCCAACAAGCGGGCCGTGGTGATCGTGCCGGATCTGGCGGACCGCTATCTGTCCACGGAACTGCCCCCCTCATGATCGACCCGCCCCTTCCCACGGACCTGGAATGGAACGAACGCTACTCCCGTCAAATCCTGCTCCCAGAGATCGGCGGTCACGGCCAACACCGTCTGACCCGCGCCACCGTGGGAATCGTCGCCGACAACGAGGGCGCCATCCTGCTGCCCACCTTGCTCTATCTGGCGGCAGCGGGGGTTGGCCATCTGCGGGTGACGGACTCCCATCCGGAACGACTCGCCCCCAGCCTCGACTGGGCCAGGGCCAACAATCCCACGGTCCGCATCGAAACCCGTCCCATTGCTTCCCCGGATCCCCAATCCCGCGCCCACTGGCTCCACGGGCTGGAACTGGTGCTCGACCTCAACCACAACGGGTCTGAACTCAATTCCGCCTGTCTGGCCCAACGCATTCCCCTGCTGACCACCTGGATCGGCCCCGAGGGGCGTGGCTGGATCACCGGTTCCCGGGCCGGCTCCGATCCCCGCCTGCCCTGTCTGGCCTGCATGGATCCGACCGGATCCTCCCCCCCGCCACCGTCGAAAAATACCCTGGAACCTCCCTGGGACACCCTCTGGCGCGGTCTGGCGGGAACCCTGCTCGCCACGGAAGCCCTTAAAAGCCTGCTCGGCCTCGACGATCCATCGGTCTGGACCCATGCCCTCTCCCTGGACCCGGCCCTGGGGGATTTTCAGCGCCTGCCCCGCGCCAAAAATCCCGCCTGCCCGGTCTGCGCCAAGTCTCTCGATCTTTCCGGGATCCGGACCCGGCCACCCGTTCCGCCCCATCCCGATCACACCCCCGCAGGCGTCCCGCCCCACATCGACACCATCGACATCTCCGCCGATCACTGTCCCATGACCTTCGTGCGGGTCAAACTCAGACTCGAAACCCTGCAACCCGGTCAACCCCTGCGGGTGCGCCTCTCCGGGGGGGAACCCCTGGTCAATGTCCCCCGCACCCTGCGGGAACAGGGACACCGGGTCTCCGAACCCTGGGAAGAAGAGGGACACGCGGGATTGTTCGGCCTGATGGTCCACAAAAACGACCAAAACGGTTGACAATTTTTGTCAGTCGCAGCCCATTCCTGTCACCCGATCCCCAGAAAAACAACCGATCCGAGCATACCAGCCATGCCATCTCCTTGTCATGGCTCGATTTCTACCATTCATTAGTGTGTGGCACACCAATTGCTTTATGAATGATGAATCCGGGCACCATCCCGACAACACTTTCAAAAACATGATTCGGTTGACCCATAACCCGATCGACACCAAAACACTTGAGGAGAACACACATGAACACCCAACTTCGCAAACAAGCCGGTTTCACTCTCATCGAACTGATGATCGTCATCGCCATCATCGGCATTCTGGCCGCCGTCGCCATCCCGGCCTATCAGGACTACATCGGACGCGCCCAGGCCACAGAGGGCTTTTCGTTGATGTCGGGCCTGAAGACCCCGGTGGCGGAATACCTGGCGGACAAAGGCTCATTCCCGACCGGCGTGGTCGCCTCCGGTGCGACGGCCACCCAACTTACGGGCACCCCCGCCGGCAAATATGTGAGTGGCATCGCCTTCACCACGGCAGCCGCCCCCAACGCCGCGACCCACTTCCAGATGATCGCCACCTACAACGCCGGCATCAACGCCAAGGTCGCGGGCAAGCAACTCACCCTCTACACCACCGATGGCGGTCAGACCTGGACCTGCGCCGGTGTCAGCACCCCCGCCAACCTGACGGCGATTGCCGCTGCCAACGCAGTCGACAACAACGTGCTGCCGAACGCCTGCAAATAATCCATCGTATCAAGCGGTTGCAGCAACCACAAACCGCGCATGGCACCACGACTGCTCCCCACCCGGGGAGCAGTTCTTTTTCTGAGAACGGCTACCGTTCCGATCTTTATCTTTTTCCCCATTGACGAACAGGCTTACATTTTTTCATTGTGTTGTTTGACCATTCGACCTCTTGATTCACAGGTCCATCATGAAAACCATTGCCCAACGCATCGCCGAAGAACTCTCGGTGCAAGAATCCCAGGTCGCCGCCGCCGTGGCCCTGCTGGACGAAGGGGCCACGGTGCCCTTCATCGCCCGCTACCGCAAAGAGGTGACCGATAACCTGACCGATACCCATCTGCGCCATATTCACGAGCGTCTCGGGGTGCTACGGGAGTTGGAAGAGCGTCGCACCGCCATTCTGAAATCCATCCGGGAGCAAGAAAAACTCACCCCGGAACTGGAGCAGGCCCTGCTGACCGCCGAAACCCGCACGCGCCTGGAAGATCTGTATCTGCCCTTCAAGCCCAAACGCCACACCAAGGCGGCTTTGGCCATCGAGGCGGGTCTGGAGCCTCTGGCGGACCAATTGCTGCGTCATCCCACCCTGCCCATAGAGCAGCTCGCCCAGCCATTCCTCAACCCGGACAAGGGCATCGGGGATATTCCGAGCGCCCTGGAAGGGGCGCGTGAGATCGTGATGGAACGGTTCGCCGAATCCCCGGAGGTGACGGGACGGCTGCGGGAGATGCTCTGGGATCAAGGGGTCATGCAATCCAAACTGGTGAAGGGCCAGGAGGAAAAAGGCGCCAAGTTCGCGGATTATTTCGCCGCCAACGAACCGATCCGCAAGGTGCCGCCCCATCGGGTGCTGGCCATGCTGCGGGGCAAGGAGGAAGGGGTGTTGCGTCTGAGCCTGGATCACGAAGAGGAAATCGCCTCGTCTTCCGGAGAAGCCAGCGTGTGTATCGCCACCATCGCCCGTCATTTCAATCTGGCGGAGCGGGGCAGACCCGCGGACGCTTGGCTTCAGGAGACGGCCAGACAGACATGGCGCAAGAAGGTCAAGCCCCGGCTGGAAAGCGACTTGATGAAAAAATTGATGGATACCGCCCACGAAGAGGCGATCCGGGTGTTTGCCCGCAACCTGAAAGAGCTGCTGCTGGCAGCACCGGCGGGCATGCTGCCGGTGATCGGACTGGATCCGGGTCTGCGCACCGGGGTGAAAGTGGCGGTGGTGGATGCCACCGGCAAGGTGGTGGCCACGGATACCCTCTATGCCCATCCCCCCCGCAACCAGTGGCGGGAGTCCATGGCGCGGCTGGCGGAGTTGTCCCGCCGTCACGGGGTGAATCTGGTCAGCATCGGCAATGGCACCGCCTCCCGGGAGACCGAACGGCTGGTGGCGGAACTGGCCAAGACCATGCCCGAGTTGGCCTTGCGGCATGTGGTGGTGAGCGAGGCCGGGGCATCGGTCTACTCCGCCTCGGAATACGCCGCCCTGGAGTTGCCCGACATGGATGTGTCGTTGCGCGGCGCGGTCTCCATCGCCCGTCGCCTGCAAGACCCCCTGGCGGAACTGGTGAAAACCGATCCCAAATCCATCGGCGTGGGGCAGTATCAACACGATGTCAATCCCCGCCGTCTGGCCGAGGCCCTGGACGGAGTGGTGGAAGACGCGGTCAACGCGGTGGGGGTGGATGTCAACACTGCCTCGGTGCCCTTGCTGGAACGGGTCTCGGGGCTGAACAAAACCCTGGCCAAAAACATCGTCGCCCATCGGGATGCCAAAGGTCCCTTTGCGTCACGTCAGGCCCTGCTGGCCGTGACCCGCTTCGGACCCAAGGCGTTCGAGCAGGCCGCCGGATTCCTGCGCATCCGCAACGGAGCCACCCCCCTGGACGCCTCGGCGGTCCACCCGGAGTCCTACCCGGTGGTGGAACGGATTCTCAAACGGGTCGGGGTGGAAATCCACAAACTGATCGGCAATCCCACCCTCTTGAAAACCCTCTCCCCCAAGGAGTTCGTGGACGCCCGTTTCGGCGAACCCACGATCCACGACATTTTCGCCGAACTGGAAAAACCGGGCCGGGATCCCCGTCCGGAGTTTCGCACCGCGACGTTCAAGGAGGGGGTGGAAAACCTCGACGATCTGCAACCGGGCATGATCCTGGAAGGGGTGGTGAGCAACGTCACCAATTTCGGAGCGTTCGTGGATATCGGCGTGCATCAAGATGGGCTGGTTCACATTTCAGCCATGGCCCATCATTTTGTCAAAGATCCCCATGCGGTGGTCAAGGCCGGAGAGGTGATCAAGGTGCGGGTGCTGGAGGTGGACAAACCCCGCCGCCGCATCGCCTTGTCCATGCGACTGGAAGACACCCCCACCCCGGCAGCCTCCACCCCGACTCCCCAACAACCATCCCGCCAGCCCACCCGCCAGCCCCCCACCCCACCCGCCGACAGCGCCATGGCGGCGGCGTTTTCCAGGGCGAGGGGAGGTTAAACCGTTCCCATCTCGGGATGCATGGTTTCACTGATGGGGTCCAGGGGCCAATGGCCCCTGGTGGGATCCAAGGGCTTCGCCCTTGGGACTGCTTCCTTTAGCCACTTTCACAACAAGACAAATAGCAAAACCATGCGCGCAGCGCGCCCATCCAGCCTGCCGCAGGCGGTGCCTTTGGGGCAAACGGAGAATTGGCCAACACTCAGCATTCCGAAATGGGTGAGGTTTAGAAGAGCTGTCAACACATCTGCATCACATTGACACCCCGCCTCGCATCCCCCCCGGTGCGAGGCGTCGCCATACCCGCCACCCCAACAATCCCCCCAGCACCCCCGCATGCACCAGCGGCATCCGATAATCCGCCTTGGTCATCAAAAAATAATGCCCAATGACCAACAACGCCGCCGGATAGACCAAAAGATGCAACCGGCCCCACTGTTTTCCCAAGCGCCGCATCCAGCCTCGGGTGGAGGTGATCGCCAAAGGGAGCAACAACAAAAAAGCGACAAAACCCACCGTGATGTAAGGACGCTTGAGCAGATCCCGCCAGATCCCCTCCCATGAAAAAAAGTGCTCCAGCACTCCATAACAGGTCACATGGAGCAACGCATAGAAAAAACACAGCAGGCCCAAGGGACGCCGCCACCGACTCCACCCGCTCCATCCGGTCAGACGGCGCAAGGGGGAGATGGCCAACGTCAACAGCAGCCACCACAAGGCCCAATCCCCGCTCCCCCGGATCAACCGTTCCACCGGATTGGCCCCCAGGGTATTTTGCCACACCCCCAGCGCCAACCAGATTAGGGGAATCAAACCCGCCAGCCATCCGTACCGTTGCAAGCGTTCCATGCCGACGCCTCAAAATTGACGGGTCAGATCCATCCCCGCATACAATCCGGCCACCTGCTCCCCGTACCCATTGAAAGGCAAGGTATCCCGACGCAAAAACTCCCCGATGCGCCGCTCCTTGCTCTGGTCCCAGCGGGGATGGGGAACCGCCGGGTTGACGTTGGCATAAAAGCCATACTCAGCCGGGGCGTGTTGATTCCAGGAGGTGACCGGTTGTTCCGTGGTCAAGGAGATGCGCACAATGGACTTGATGCTCTTGAAACCGTATTTCCACGGCACCACCAGACGCAACGGGGCACCGTTCTGGTTGGGCAGAACCCGGCCATACATGCCCACCGCCAGAATGGTCAACGGATGCATGGCCTCGTCCAGACGCAACCCCTCCCGGTAAGGCCAGGGCAACAGATCCCTTTTTTGCCCCGGCAACCGCTCCGGATCCAACACCGTCTCAAAGGCCACATAACGGGCCTTCGATCCCGGCTCGAACCGCTTGAGCAGCGCCGCCAACGGAAAACCGACCCAGGGAATCACCATGGACCAGGCCTCCACGCAGCGCATGCGGTAGACCCGCTCCTCCAAAGGATGGGGCTTGAGCAGCTCTTCCAGCGTCACCCGACCGGGCCGCCCCACCTCCCCGTCGATCCACACACTCCAGGGTTGGGTCACCAGCGTGGCCGCCTGTCTGGCGGGATCCTCCTTGCCGCTGCCCAGCTCATAAAAATTGCAATAGCCGCTGGCGTCTTGAAAAGGGGTATGCTTTTCGTTCAAGGTCACCACCCCCGGACGCACCTCCCCCAAGCCCTCGCCCTTCTCCATGGCCGCCAATGGATCCAGCCCCAACACCGCCCCGGCTCCCACCACCGCGGCAGACTGCATCAAACGTCGCCGCTGCTTGAACCACGCCTCCGGCGTGATCTCTTCTGGTTTCAACTCCGGATTCCAGCGCAAAGGCATGTCGTCCTCCCTCAAAGGTGATTTACCGAACGGACGGTCAAGAAAAAAACATAACCCAATGCCCGCCCCGCAGCCCTCAGGCCGCGCCATTCGGCTGGATCACTCCCGCACGATCGAGATGGGCGTCAGCACCGGGACCACGGATTCCACCACACTGGAAATGATGGGGGATTCGTTTCCCTCGCTTCCATCCCGGGTGGTCAGGGAGTCGGCGGACTCGGCTTCGGCGGGACGCATGCCATCCTCCGAACCACCCTCCTGGGCCGGAACTTCCACCGGGGTCGCCTCGGTTCCCTTGGCCGGAGGCTTGGCGGCGGGGCTCTCGGAAGAGTGGCTGGCCGATGGCTTGGCGGTTGAACGGGTCGGCGCCCGGGAGGCGAAAGTCGGGGCGGACGGGCAGGAGGTGCCCTTTTCCACGCGACAGTTGGCCGCCAGCACCACCCGACGCCAATCCCCCAGGGACACGAAACGATATCCTTCCCGTTCGGCGGCCTCCAGCACCAGGGGCATGGCCCGCAAGGTGACCGGATGCTGACTGTGAAACAACAATACCGCACCGGGATGAAAATGGCGAATCACATTTTTGGCCATGGTTTCGGCACTGATGCCGGTCCAGTCCCGGGAGTCGATGGACCACAGGACCGTTTCCATGCCTTGTTCCTTGGCGGTACGCACCAGATGTTCGTTGAAGTCCCCATAGGGGGGACGGAAAAAATTCACCGGCACCCCCAGGCTGTTCAGGGCCTCCTTGCCCTGACGGAAATCCTCCAGCAGGCTGGCCTGGGAGAACCACTTGACCCGTTGATGACGGAAAGAGTGGTAACCGATCTCGTATTGACTGGCGTGGATTTTTCGGACCACCTCGGGCAACAGTTTGACCTTGGAGCCGACGTAAAAAAAGGTGGCGGGGGTTTCGTGTTGTTTCAGCAGTTCAGAGAGGGCCAGATCCTGTTCATCCGGACCGTCATCGAAGGTCAGGGTCATGACGCGTTCTTCGGGCTGTGTGAGGGCATCCACCGTCAAGACCACCTCTCCCCCGGGATACAAAAAACGCGGGGTGAACTGGGAGGTATCATATTTGACGGCCGGTTTACCCGATTCTTCGGTTTTGGCGTGGGCCAGAGATCCGGCATGGCAACAACCGATCAGAATCGCCGTCACGGCAATCCAACGGGAAAGGGGAATCGATATGGACATTTGGAAATTTTAAAACACCAATGCTAGGGCCACGGTTGACCGACCGGATAAACACTCAAAAAGTCGATTGTGGAGGAAACGATCGCAAACCGCCAGGAAGCAATCCCCATTTTCAACCCAATCCTTGCAGAAATCAACATCCATGCCAGACCCATGCATCGAAAACCTGTCAGCACGCCACCATAATTTTTTCAGGAAATGACAGGCACCCCCGCGCAACCGGATCCTCTCACGACATGGTTCCCCCAGGCTTCACGACATGATATGCTGTTGACAGTATTCATGAGATCCTCTTTAAAATGGAATTTCCGCTGCTCTTCAGACACTACTCAAGCCAAACAGGAATACCCGCGGTGAACTGTTCCCAATGCCATCTGGACAACCGTCAAGGCGTCCGCTATTGCACCCGCTGCGGAACCCCCTTGCTGGCCATCTGCCCTCAATGTCACGCCCCACACGCCGCGGAAGACCTCTACTGCGGAGAGTGCGGCATACGTTTGCCGGTTTTCGCCCACAGCCGCACGCTTTCCCCGCTGGTGACCACGACGGGTGGACTGTCCGCCACACCGACCACGCCGATTCCCATGGAGTCGGAACGCAAAAATGTGACGGTGCTGTTCGCCGACATTTCCGGCTTCACCGCCATGAGCGAAAAAATGGATCCGGAAGAGGTCACCAACATCATGAACGGCTGCATGAAAATGCTGGCCGACATCGTTCACCGCTACGAAGGTTATGTGGACAAGTTCATCGGTGACTGCATCATGGCCCTGTTCGGCGCCCCGGTCACCCACGAAAACGATCCGGAACTGGCCCTGCGGGCCGCCCTGGACATGCAAAAAGAGATGGAAGAGTACAACCTCCGGCTCCAGGGCCGGGTGGAAAATCCCCTGACCCTCCACACCGGCATCAACTCCGGCATGGTGATCGCCGGCGGGGTGGGCTCGGACAAGAAAATGGAATATACGGTGATGGGGGATACGGTCAATCTGGCCGCCCGCCTCGAATCCCTGGCTAAACACGGACAAACCTTCGTTTCCGGCTACACCTACAACCTCACCCGCCAGCACTTTGAATTCGTGCGCCACGAGCCCATCAAGGTCAAAGGCAAAAAGGATCCGGTGGCGGTCTACGAGGTGATCCGTCCCAAAAGCCGTCAGGAACAAAACAACGATCCCAACCACGCCGCCTCCCCCCTGGTGGGCCGGGGCCGGGAGATGGAAACCCTGCGCACCTGCATGGACCGTCATGCCGCCGGACAGGGCATGGCGGCGTTTCTCATCTCTCCGGCGGGTGTGGGCAAGAGCCGCATCCATCAAGAAATCAAAAAACAGTTCCTCAAAGGAGAACGGATCCAGGTGCTGGAAGGCATCTGCCGCTCCTTCAACCGCGACACCAGTTACGCAGTGTTCATCGAGATGTTCCGGCAGTTGTTCAACATCGACTCCGAAGATCTCGAAGAGTCCATGGCCCTGAAATTGACCACCAATTTCCCGCTGCTGCTGGGACTCCGGAACGATACCTTCTCCGACGAAATGCGCAAGGCTATGGTGTTCATCGGCGCGGCCATGGGGCTGAAACTCGGGGCCGAATTCGACATTCCCCTCGACAAGATGAGCGCCCAGGAGATCAAAATGGGCATTTTCCGCGCCACGGCCTGGTTCCTGCAAAACCTAGCGGCGCGCAAACCCCTGATTCTCACCCTGGAAGATCTCCATCTGGCCGACGCCACTTCGGTGGAACTGCTCGCATCCCTGTTTGAAAGCGTCAAGCAGGCGCCGATCCTGCTGTTGCTGCTCATGCGCCCGGTGAGCGATCACCCGTCCAACAAGCTCCCCCTAATCGCCGACAAGGAACTCGACGATCTGGCCATCGAAATCCACTTCAAGCAGCTCACTCCCGCCGAATGCGACGAGTTGGCCCGACGGCTGCTCAACTCCGACGAGGTGCCGGAATCCGTCTTGCATCTGATCCGCAACCGGGGGGATGGCAACCCGATGTTCATCGAGGAGATCATTCGCAATCTGGTGGACGAGGAGATCGTGGAACTGGTTCCCGGAGAACCCCCGCGGGTGATCAAAAACCTCGACGAGGTGACCATTCCCTCGTCGATTCAAGGCATGTTCATCGCCCGCATCGACAAGCTGCCGGTGGAACTCAAAGAGGTGCTGCTCACCGCCGCAGTGATCGGACCCTTGTTCCGGCTGGCCCTGCTCGCCCGACTGTTCACCAACAGCGAACTGGAACCCCGTCTGGCCCGCCTGGTGGAAATGGGATTGATCTTTGAATCCAAATCCTTCCCGGAAATCGAATACAGCTTCCGCAACATCATGATCCAGGAGGCGATCTACTCCACCCTGCTGCACAAGAAACGTCGGGAACTGCACGCGGAAGTGGCCGAGGAGATCGAATCCCTCTACGCGACCCGCCTGGATGACCATTTCGAGATTCTCGCCCAGCACTATCTGCGGGCCGATCATCCGGAGCGGGCCTATCTGTATCTGGTGAAAAGCGGCCTGAAGGCCAAAGAGAACTATGCCAACGGCGCGGCCCTCAGCGCCTTGGACAAGGCCGCCGAACTGGGCCGGACCCTGCCGGCTCCCCCCCTGCCCCTCATGGAGACCCTGGTGGCACTCTCCGATGTACAAGAACTATGCGGGGAGTTCCAGGCTGCCATCCAGACCCGTCGGGAAATCATCTCCGCCATCCGCGAGCCTGTGAGCCGCATCGACCATATGCGTCGCATCGGCCGTCTGCACGAAAAACTGGAAGACTACGCACAAGCCATGACCGTCTACGGCGAGGCCCACGACGAACTGGCCGCCTTCCCGGACTCCATCGAAATGGGGCTGCTGCTCACCAACGAAAGCTGGATCTTGAACCGCCTCGGACAGCGGGACGAAGCGGCGACACGGGCCAAACGGGCATTGGAAATTTTCGAGGCCCACAACGCCAAAGAACAGATCGCCATGGTGTGCAACAATCTCGGGGTGATCCTGGAACATCAAGGCGACCTGCCCCAGGCGCTACAGTTCAACGAAAAGAGCCTGAAAATCTTCTCCGAACTGGGGGACAAACGCCAGACCGCCAATCTATATCTGTCCATGGGCTTCCTGCACGAAAAAAACGGCGCCATGGTCGAAGCGTTGAAATTCTTCGAGCTTTCCCACGACATCATGCAGCGCATCGAAAATCCCTTCGGGGTGGGCACCGCCCTGATGCGCAAAGGGATCTGTCTCAACCGGCTCAACCGCCTAAGCGAAGCGGAAAAAGCCCTCAAGGAGGCCTTGAGGATCCACCGTCAGCTCAACCTGACCCGCAAGGTGGTCTCCAATCTGTGGACCCTGTGTGAACTGTATCTGGCCCTGGGTTCCGCCTCCAAGGCCTTCAAACACATGGAAGAGGCCAAAACCATCGCCGCGGCCCGAGAGGATCTGCCGGATCTGGCCCAGTGCGCCCTGCTGGAGGCCCGCATCCGCATCCAGGAACACAATCCCCCGGAGGAGGCATTTCAGGAAGCCATCCGGCTGTACCTCCTCTGCGGACGCCAATCCGCCGCCGAGGCCGTCGAACAGGAACTGGAACGCCATCGCCAGGGGAAATCCACCTCATGAACACCCCCCGTACCGCCTTGACCGTAGACGACGACTCCAGCACCCTGCTGCTGATTCGCACCCTCCTGGAAAAGGCGGGCTACCGGGTTGTGGAAGAGAATGTGGGCATGCATGTCTTGTCCCGGATCGAACAGGAACGCCCGGACCTGATCCTGCTGGACATCATGATGCCCGGCATCGATGGTCTGCAACTGTGCCGCTCGATCCGGGCCCGTCGGGAGTTCGACCACTGCAAGGTGGTGATGGTCACGGCCAAGCCCTACGAATACGATCGACAACGGGCCATTCAGTTCGGAGCCGACGCCTATTTCATCAAGCCCATCGATCCCGCCGCCTTTCTCGAAGGGCTGGAACGGGTCTTCGAGGATGCCATGCAGTTGCGTTTCTGGGGCGTACGCGGCACCCTGCCGGTTCCCGGACCCGACTCCCTGCGTTACGGGGGCAACACCAACTGCATCACCTTGCACCTCACCAAGGGACCGATGTTCGTATTCGACGCCGGCAGCGGTATTCGCAATCTGTCCGATCATCTGCTGGCGGCCCGAAAATTCCCGATTTCCGCCAAATTTCTCATCTCCCACCCCCACTGGGACCATATCAACGGCTTACCCTTTTTCGTGCCCCTCTACATCAAGGGCAACGAATTTGAAATCTGCTGCGCCAACCAAAATGGCATCAGCACCCGCAAAATGATCTCCGATCAGATGGATGGGGTTTATTTCCCGATCAAGATCAAGGAACTCAGCGCGAGAGTCTATTTCCGCGACCTGCAAGAGGAACGCTGGGAGGTGGGACATGGGGCCACGATTTCCACCATGCTGCTCAATCATCCGGGGGTATGTCTGGGGTATCGGGTGGACTACGGAGGACGCAAGGTGGCCTACATCGCCGATCAGGAGTTGCCGCCACCGGGTCATCCCCACCACAACCCGGCTTACGAACAAAAACTGATCCGGTTCGTGGAACAGGCGGACGTTCTGATCATGGATGCCACCTTCAGCGACGCCGAATACCGGCAACAGGAGGGCTGGGGTCACTCCGGCGTCAAACAGGCCACAGATCTGGCCCATCGGGCCGGAGTCAAGATTTTCTGTCTGCACCACCACCATCCGGACCAGACCGACGACCACATCGACGCCAAACTGGAAGAGGCCCATCAGCATCTGCGAAGTCTTGGCTCCTCCACCCGCGCCATGGTGCCGGCGGAAGGATCGATCCTCACGGTGTGAAGCCTCCACATACTCAAGCAGGCGGGCACACCGTGAGGCGATCCTTAGCCTCGTTACGTCAGGATCACCATGCCGACGGTTACGACTCCGGCTGATCCAGGATAAACTTGACCTGTTCCCGGAACCAGATGTTGGGGGGACTTTTTTCCGTGCGGGGATGCCAGGCGATGGCCATACGCAACGACGGCGTACTCACCGGCACCGGCGCCACGCACAAGCCGAGGGGTCTGGCGAGCTGACGGGCCACCCGATCCGGCAGCACCGCCATCACATCGCTGTCGGCCACCATGAACGGAATCACCCCCAAAGAATAAAGCCGCGCCTTGATCGAACGGGAACGTCCCATGTTGGCCAACGCCTCGTCCACCACGGTGCTGGTCATGCCCCGGGGATAAAAATGGACATGATCCGCCGCCAGAAAGGATTCCAGGGTCAATTTCCCGTCCGGCACCAACGGATGGTCGCGACGGAAAATGCAGACAAACTGCATCTGAAAAACCCGATGCAACAAAATGTTCGGCGGCACCCACTGGAAACGGCTGAACACCAGATCCGCCGCGCCACTTTCCAGCACCGTGCGTTCGTCCTCGCCGCCGATATCCACCAGTTCCAGGGCCACCCCCGGCGCTTTTTTGCGCAACAGTTCCACCAACGGCGCCAACAGCAGCACCGAGGCATAATCCACCATGCCGATACGAAACAAATGCTGGGCATGAATGGGATCAAAACGCTCCTGGTTGAGCGCCTGACGCACTTCCTTCAAAGCGCGCTCCACCGGACCGGCCAATTCCAGGGCACGGGCCGTGGGTTCCATGCGCAAACCGATCTTGACGAACAGCGGATCATCAAAGATGTCACGCAGCCGTCGCAGGGTATTGCTCATGGCCGCCTGGGTGATGCCCAGTCGCCGTCCCGCACGGGTCACGCCCCGTTCCGTCATCAACACGTCGAAGGCGACCAACAGATTCAAGTCAAACCGGACCAAGTCGTGCATGGGGCATCCACCTTTCGTCTTTTATGAATACCACTGGTTCCAAAAGAAAATTTGCGCCGGATCCAGTTTCCAATATAATCTACATTTCTGGTGAATACAATTTCAAACGCGCATTTCATTCATTTCTTGGTTGAGGCGGCACCAGGCGGCTTTGTCACCCGGTGCTGTCGCGGGCCGGACAGATTTTCAGGTCTCCCCCCCTCTGGGACCTCTCTTTATCTGTCCGGCCCGTTTTCGTTTCAGACGTTCGCATCCTCAAAACGGCCACAAACGCCACCCTCCCGACTCCTCTTCCTTGTGGCAGCTCGCCAGTTGTTCCCGATAACGGGCCGCATTCTTTTCCACCCGGCGTGCGGTTTCCAACAGCCAGCCCTTGTTTTGATAGCTCTTCTTGTTGTAACCCTGCTGCCCTTCGTGATAAGCCAGATACTGCAAGCGGGCATCGGTCTTGGGGATACCACACTTCCGGTAACTCTGATCCACATACCAGCCAATGAAATCCACCGCGTCGGTGAAATTATCCCGATCGGCCCAATGGGAGCCGGTATTTTTTTTGTACGCATCCCAGGTTTCGTCCAGGGCCTGGGCATAACCGAAGGCGCTGGACGGTCGGGGACCGGGAATGAACCAGAACAGGCGCGAGCGGGGCGGCTTGGCATCATGCTTGAACCGGGACTCCTGATGGATGATGGCCAGTTGCACAGGCACCGGCACCCCCCATTTTTTCCAGACCTTGCGGGTATCCTCATACCAGCCGCCCTGCTCCTGAAAAATCGCGCAGGCGTCGTCGGTACGTTGCAGGGTCGGAGCCGTGGCGCATCCGGCCAACAATCCACACCCCAGAATCCAGCCCTGCACAAGCCGACGGGATCCCCTGAAAGAAATGCTTATCCGCCGAACCACATCTTGCCTTCCATATGTTCGAGTTTGATCCGGGCGAGATTGAGCGGTGCCAATCGATTGACCAGGGTCAACGCCATGCGCCAATAAATCTTGAGTCTGAACAGCGGATCCAGGCCACGAAAGGCGTCGAGACCAATGCGCAATCCCTGACAGTTCTCCATCGCGACGTGATTGGCCTCATGCCGGCCATCTTTGAAAAAGCTGTCCAATCCCAGCATCCGCTCCGATCCCAACGTGACCAGAACCAATTCGGGATCCTGGCGCAGGGTCACCATGACGCTGCCTTTGAGCAACAAAAAAAAGCTGTCGTAATGCTCACCGGCACGATGAATGAACCCGCCAGGAGCAATCGTTTCCAGCCCCGGTTTCAAGCCACGCAAGGTTTGTTCCTCCTGGGGGGTGAACCCCTCGAAAAAAGCGAATCCCTGCAAATCCCCCACCGGACTGCAAAACCCCATGCCCCCGGAGCACTCCTGTTCCAGACTGGCCAGCTTGAACAGGGTCTCGTGCAAGATGGTTTTGCGCCCCATCACATCCGCCAACACGTTGTGATAGAACTTGATCAGCAACTCCGGCGGATAGTGTTGACTCTCCTCGAAGTTCAACCGCAAGGCCAATCCCGGTTCCGCGGCCACCACACTGGCGGTGCGGGGCTGACCCGTGAACCAGGCGATCTCGCCACAAAAGCTGCCATCACGCAAGATGCCCAGGGGCCGGTCGGGTTGGGTCTGCTTGAGGACATGAAACACCCCTTGCAGCAACAGCCACATGTCCCGGTCACGCTCCCCTTCCCGGATCAACACATCCCCCGGATTGACCCTTCTAACCCCCATGCGGTCGGAACACAAGACAGCCCGCTCCGCTTCGGTAAATTCCTGGGAGAAATGCAAGGCCTCCAAAATGAGTTGGCACATCTTCATGGATATTCACCCTGACATGTCTTTTAAAGAGACCAGGAAACAGCCACAACGAATCTGATGACATCCAGACCGGCTCCCATCAACGGCAAAGAGACGGTTGCCTGTTTTATAATCAATAAAAACCACACAACCGATCCGCACCCCTCCAGACCCAGAGATGGACTCCTGATTCACCCCGCATCGGGAACAAAAAAAGTGAGATCGCTTTATTTGAAGGCACAAAACAGGCAGAATGCGAACGAACACCACTTCGTTATCACACAATATGGTCATCAACGCAATGGTTAACCAAAGCCACACAGCCATGGAAACATTGCCCAACGCCGACCAATTCAATAAACTATTGAATTCCCTTTCGCCTCTTTGCCAAACCCGTGGGGATGACACCCTTGAAAACCATACTGCCCCCCCTTGTGCTGCTTATTTTCGCCGCAACGACGGCCATGGCGGAGGAACCGGTTCCGGTCTCCACCCGCTCCCTGGAAGCCGTGCTGATCCACCCTCGGGAAGAGGCTCCAGCCGAGGTGCGCAGCCTCAACGATGGCCTGATCACCGCTCAAGTGACCGCCACCATCGTGGAACTGCCGATCCAGGTGGGGGAACGGGTCAAGCGGGGGGATCTGGTGGTCCGGCTGGACCCCTGGGCCCATCGGCTGGCGGAACGGCGGGCGGCGGCGGAACTCGAAGGATTGCGGGTCAAACTCGACACCGCCCGCAAGCGTTCCCAGCGGGCGACCCAGTTGCAACAGCAAAAACAGGCCTCCGACGAACGGGCCGAACAAAGCGAAAGCGAAGTCAAAGAACTCACTGCCCAGATCCGCGCCGTGGAGGCCACCTTGGAAGAGGCCCGCATCCAGGGAGAAAAATGTCTGGTGCAAGCGCCGTTCGACGGGGTGGTGGTGCAACGTCCGGCCCGCATCGGGATCAACACCACCCCCGGTACGCCGCTGGTGCAACTGGTGGATGTCGGAGCCGTGGAGCTGGCCGCCACCATTCCCACCAGCCGCGTCACCAGTCTCAACCGGGCCACCTCCTGGGAGTTTCTCCAAGATGGGGAACACTATCCGGTACGACCCCGGGTGGTGATTCCCGTGGCCGATCCCGCCACCCGGGCGCGGGAGGCCCGTCTGATCTTCACCGGCGACAAACCGGTGCCCGGCACAGCCGGTCGTCTGGTATGGTCGGATCCCCGTCCCCATCTGCCCCCCTGGCTGCTCTCTCGACGGGATGAACAGTTCGGCGTCTTCCTGGTGCAACACGACAAGGCGGTCTTTCACCCCTTGCCCGGCGCCCTGGAAGGACATCCCGCGGTGCTGGATCCCCTCCCTTCCGGAGAGGTGGCCATCTCCGGAAGGGAGTCTTTGACCCACGACGTGTTGGTCAAACCGGTCCCGGCACTTTAAAAAAAATCAGGAGAGATCCGTCGATGCTCCGTGCGTTTCTGGGCAATCATGTGTTGGCCAATCTGGCCTTCAGTCTGGTTTTGCTGCTTGGCTTCCTGGCCTACGGCCTGTTGCCCAGACAACAGGATCCGGACATGAACTTCAACTGGATCAGCATTGTCACCCTCCTGCCCGGCGCCGCCGCCGAGGACGTGGAAAAACTGGTCACCGATCCGTTGGAAGAGGCCTTGCAAAACATTCCGGACATCCGGTTTGTCATGTCCAGCAGCAGCGACGCCACCTCCAGCATGCTGGTACGCTTCAACGAGATGGATGATCGCACCTTCGACAAACGCATCGCCGACTTGCGCCGGGAGGTCAGCGCCAAACAACGGGAACTCCCCGGAGAAGCCGAGGATCCGGTGATTCTGGAGATCACCACCGCCAACGGCTGGCCCACGGTGATGGCGGTGGTCACCGGGGAGGCGGACGACGAAACGTTGCGCCAACAGGCCCGACGGGTCCAAAAAGATCTGGAGGGGATCCAGGGAGTGGATTCGGTGCTGGCTTTGGGGCTGAAGGATCCGGAAATCCAGGTCCGTTTCGATCCGTTGCAACTGGCGGTGCTGGGAGTGGATCCCACCCGGGTGGCCAATACCGTCAGTTCCCGGTTTCGCGATCTGTCGGGTGGATCCGTGGCCATGGGAGAAGGCAACCGGCTGTTGCGCTATCAGGGCACCACCCCGGACCCGGCGGAACTGTCCACCTGGCCCATCGTGGGCCGCGAAGGAGAATTGCAACTCAATCAGGTGGCGGAAGTGGTGCGGGATCGGAAAAAAGCCGATCGGGCGGTACGCTACAAGGGCAAACCGGCGGTGCTACTGACCGTGACCAAACGGCCCGGCGTCAACTCCCTGGAACTGACCAGCCGGATCCGCCACTATCTGGAACAACGTCAGGCGCTCAAAGAACAAACCGGGGTGCAGACCCTGCTGGCGGACGATCAAACCTCCATGGTGCAAAACGCCCTGTCGATCATGGAGAGCAACGCCCTGTTCGGACTGGTGATGGTTTTTCTGACCACGTGGCTGTTTCTGGGGCTGCGCATCTCGATTCTGGTGAGTCTGGGGGTACCTTTCGCCCTGGCGGGCACCTTTATTCTGCTGCACGCCTTTGGCCACACGTTGAATGTCATGGCGCTGCTGGGGGTGGTCATCGCCCTGGGCATGCTGGTGGATGACGCGGTGGTGGTGGTGGAAGCCATCTCCTGCCGGCTGGCCCAGGGGCGCAAAGCCATGGATGCCGCCATCGACGGCTTGCGGGAAGTGGCCATTCCGGTGGCCTCTTCGTCGTTGACCACCATGGCGGCCTTTCTGCCGCTGATGCTGTTGCCGGGCATTCTCGGCAAGTTCATGCGGGTGATTCCCATGGTGGTCTCCTTGACCCTGGTCATCAGTCTGGTGGAAGCCTTCTGGATGCTGCCGGCCCACGTGGCGGCCATGCGCTGGGATCGGGATCGTCCCCCCACCCCCATGGAACAGTGGCGTGCGCGCTGGATGCACCGGATCCGCATCCGCTATATCCGCCTCTTGATTCCGGTGTTGCGCCGCCCCCGTCTGTCCATGGGGCTTTCCCTGCTGGGGGTGGCCATGGCCATCGGGGTGGTGGCCTCGGGCCAGTTGAAGGTGGACTTTTTCGCCATGGATCCCATGCCGCTCTTTTACGTCAACATCAAGATGCCCGCCGGCTCCTCCCTGGACCACACCATGGCCACCACCCTGGAGGCGGAAAAACGGGTCTGGAGCGGATTGAAATCCGAAGAGGTCCGGGCCGTGGTCCCCTACGCCGGCCAGATGATGACCGATACCGCCCCACTCTTCGGGGATCGCTTCGGTCAGATCCTGATCAGCCTGATTCCCGACAGTCAAAAACGCCGTTCGGTACAAGAGATCATCGCCGGCATGCGCGCCTCGGTACTGGCCACCCCGGGACCGGATCAGATCACCTTTCTGCCCATTTCCGGCGGACCGCCGGTGACCAAACCCATCAGCGTCAAGGTGCGGGGGGATGACCTGGAAATCTTGCGCACCGCCACCGGGGCGATCAAGACCATTCTCGGCGCCATGCCCGAAATCAGCGACATCAGCGACAATTTCACCATGGGCAGTCGGGAACTGGTGTTGCGTCCCGATTCCGACGCGGTGCGTCGCGCCGGCCTGGACGCCAACATGATCCCCCGTCTCACCCGTCTGCTGGCCGACGGCGAAATCGCCGCCACCTTCCAGCATCAAGGCGAACAGGTCAAAGTCCGGGTGCTGGCCCGACCGGTCCATCCCCACGGGGTGGAAGAAATTCTGAATCTCCCGGTGGCCCTGCCCGGAGGCGGCTCCACCACCCTGGGTACCCTGACCCATCATGAAACCCGACAAGGGGTGGATACCATCAACCACTACAACTTCCGACGCTCCATCACCGTGGAGGCGGAACTGGACCGGGCCCGCATGAACGTGGTCACCGCCAACGAACACCTGAAAAAAGAGTGGGCCAAAATCCAATCCCGCTTTCCAGGAGTGGATCTGGATTTCTCCGGCATGCTCGACGACATCTACGAAGCGGTGGATGCCATCCTGATGCTGTTTTTGTTCGGTTTCGGTCTGTTGTATTTGATTCTGGGCACCCAGTTCAACAGTTACTTCCAACCTTTGCTGATCCTGACCACGGTGATCATGGCCTTTGTCGGGGTGGTGTGCGGATTGTTGATCACCGGCCATCCCTTGAGTCTGTACACCCTGTACGGGGTGGTGGCCCTGTCGGGAATCGCGGTCAACTCCGCCATCGTGCTGATCGCCGCCGCCAACGACCGGCGACAAGAGGGCATGAAACCGCTCCACGCCATGATCTACGCCGCCCGTCGCCGGGTGGTGCCGATTCTGATCACCTCGATTACCACCATCGCCGGTCTGTCGTCACTGGCCATGGGACTGGGGGGCAAATCACTGCTCTGGGGACCTGTGGCCACGGCCATCGTCTGGGGACTGGCCTTTTCCACGGTGCTGACGCTGTTCTTGATTCCGCTGCTTTATCTGGTTTTCATGGGGGGAAAGAAAATCCGGGGAGTCTAAACGCTCCCCTATTTGGACTTGCCGGAAAAAGACTCGGAAAACTGCATGATCATGCTTTGACCATCTTCAAGCTCCTGGGAACTCATACTGCGTCCCAGGATGTCCCGATTCTCTGCGGCGTCCTTGTTGCCTTTCATGGCGGCGAGATGGTAATAGGCATAGGCGTAAGCCTTGTCCTTCTTGTTTCTCAAACCGCCGATCACCTTGTGTTCGTACATGATGCCCAGTTTGTTCTGGGCTTCCGGGAGTCCCTGCTCGGCGGCCCTGTGGAACCAATCCCAGGCCTTCTTGATATCTTTTTGCACCCCGTCACCGGTTTCGTACATCAAGCCCAGATTGTACTGGGCATCCGCATCCCCGAAGGTGGCCGCCACCCGGACGAACACCGTATCCATCCGACCCGCGCAATGCCCCATGTTGCCCATCGGAACCAATACGGAAAAACCGATGATCCAGACAAAGCACAAAACACGCTGCATGGGATCCTCCTGTTCGAGGCGCGAACGAACGAAACACAGGACAACAGGATCACCAAAGGCTCACCTGCTCATCCCTGAATCACGCCAGGGATTGACTGGGGGTCCACCAGGTATACACCTCCGGCAACCCCCGATAGCGCTGATTCTCGTCCATGCCATACCCGACCAGACGCACATCCGGCACTTCATAGCCCAAAAAATCCAACGGCAACGGATCGGGATCGTTGACGGTCTTGTGCAACAAGGCCGCCACGCGAATGGAGGCGGGACGACACTCCCCCATCAACCAGCGGTGCAGACGCTTCAGGCTGCCACCGCTGTCCATGAGGATATCCACCAGGATCACATGGCGATTGCGGATGAACTGCTGATCTTCCACGGTCATCACCACCCGGGAGTCCTGGGAACGGGCATGCACGAACACCACGGGAATCGGCCTGGACAAGGCCCGCAACAGATCGCTTCCGAACACGAACGCCCCCTTGAGCACCACCACCAAAACCGGCTCTTCTCCAGGGGGAGAGGGATCGATCACTTCCCGATCGATCCGCCGCGCCATCTCGACCACAGCTTCGCGAATGCGCCCGGCATCCAACATCAGCGTCATGTGTTCCAATGGCTCCATTCTGCTACCCTCCCGGACCATCAACCGTCCCGTTTGAGGAAACGACTCAGGAAATTCAAGTCATAGCGACCCCGCACAAACGCCCCATCCCGCAAAATGCGCTGATGCAACGGCAAGGTGGTCTTGACGCCGCCGATCACATATTCGTCCAAGGCGCGCCGCATGCGGGCCACGGCTTCGGTACGATCCGCCCCATGCACGATCAATTTGCTGATGAGGGAGTCGTAATAGGGGGGAATCCGGTATCCCGCGTATGCCCCGGAATCGACCCGCACCCCACCGCCTCCCGGCGGATGATACTCGGTGATCAGGCCCGGAGACGGGATGAACCGTTCCGGATCCTCGGCATTGATGCGGCACTCTATGGCGTGACCGGTAAAACGCACCTGCTCCTGGGTGATGGCCAGGGGCAGTCCGGCGGCGACCCGGATCTGTTCTTTGACCAGATCCAGTCCCGTGACCATTTCAGTCACCGGGTGTTCCACCTGAATGCGGGTATTGACCTCAATGAAGTGAAACTTGCCTTCGGATTGCAAAAACTCGAAGGTTCCGGCACCGGTATAGCCCACGGCCAGCGCCGCCCGGGTGGCCAGGAGTCCGAGATGATTGCGCTCTTCGGGGGTGACCATGGGGGAGGGAGACTCTTCCAGAATCTTTTGATGCCGCCGCTGCAAGGAGCAGTCCCGCTCCCCCAGATGAATGGCGTGACCATGCTTGTCCGCCAGGATCTGAATTTCCACATGACGGGGATTTCTCAAGAATTTTTCGATATAGACCTCATCGTTCTTGAAAAACTGCTGGGCCTCGTTGCGGGCGACCGTGTAGCTGTTGATCAGGGCGGCGTCGGTGTGGACCACCTTCATGCCCCGACCGCCACCGCCACCGGAAGCCTTGATGATCACCGGGAAACCGATCTCCCGGGCGATTTTCAGGGCCATCTCTTCATTGGGCACCGCCGAGGAGGAACCCTGCACCACCGGCACACCCGCCTCGATCATGGCCTGACGGGCCCGCACCTTGTCTCCAAGCAGACGGATCACCTCCGGTTCCGGACCGATGAAGGTCAGGCCGGAAGCCTGGATGATTTCGGCGAACGCGGCGTTTTCGGAGAGGAAACCGTATCCCGGATGGATCGCCTGGGTATCGGTGATCTCGGCGGCGGCCATGATCGCCGCCATGTTGAGATAGGAATCCATGGAAGCCGGAGGACCGATGCAGACCGATTCATCCGCCAGCTTGACGTGCATGGCCTCGGCATCCGCCGAAGAGTGGACCGCCACGGTCTGGATACCCAGTTCCTTGCAGGCGCGATGAACCCGCAAGGCGATCTCGCCACGGTTGGCGATCAGGATTTTATTGAACATGGGCATATCAGCTCGGCTCAACCAAAAACATCTCTTCCCCGTATTCCACCGGGGTGGCATTTTCCTTGATGATGCTCACCACCCGGCCACTCACTTCCGATTCGATTTCGTTCATGAGTTTCATGGCTTCGATGATGCACACCACCTGTCCTTTTTTCACCATGTCTCCGAGCTTCACGAAGGGCGCGGACTCGGGGGAGGCGGCCTTGTAGAAGGTGCCTACCATGGGTGCGGTGATGGCGACGGTGGTTTCCCGGGTCTCTCCGGCGGAAGAGGACGGGACAAACGACGCCGGAGGCGGCAAGGCCACCGCCGGAACCGCGTACTGGGCCGGACGGGCCACGAACGGAGCGGGAGCCGCCACCGGCGGGGCAGGCTGGGCGCGGGTGATGCGCAAGGTGCGCCCATCCTCCTTGATTTCCACCTCGGCCACGTCCGTATCGGACAAAAACCGAATGAATTGACGAATTTCTCTCAGATCAAAAGCCATATTGAACTTCCTTTGTTTCAAGGCCCGACCCTGGCGGCGAGGCGACGCACCACGGCGTCCAGGGCATAAAGATAACCATCCGCACCCAATCCCGCAATCACCCCTTCGGCGATGTCGCTGATGTACGAGTGGTGCCGAAAAGGCTCACGCCGATGAATGTTGCTCAGATGGACCTCCATCACCGGGATATTCACGGCGAGCAACGCGTCACGAATGGCGACCGAGGTGTGGGTATAAGCCGCGGGATTGATGAGGATGCCATCCACCGCCCCCAGGGCGGCCTGAATCCGCTCCACCAATCCTCCCTCATAGTTGGACTGATAAAAATCGATTGTGACTCCCAATGATTTGGCCTTGAGGCGACAGGCGGACTCGATGTCGGCCAGGGTCAGGGCGCCGTAGATGCCGGTTTCCCGTTTTCCCAGAAGATTCAGGTTGGGGCCGTTGATCACCAAGATACGCCACGGTTGCACAGAAGTCCCGCTCATTGTGGTGATCCTCCCCAGGCCTCTTGCAATCCTTTCAGACGACCGATCATCCGTTCCACCCGTTCATCCCGTCTGGGAACCTGTTCCAGCCGGGTGGCCAACGCCTCCAGTCGGGCCACGCGACGCTCGGGGGCCTCCAGCCGCCAGTCGGCACGACGCTCCCGCAGCCGTTGCAGCCAGGACTCCAGCACCCGGACCCAGGCCGGCTCGTCGGATGCCGCGGCGGGTGTCGCTTGCGACCAGCGCCCGGACCAAGCCTCCAAACGCCGAATCGCCTCGGCATCCGCGTGGCTTTGATCCAGCACCCGGTTGGCGCGACGATAGGCCGCCAGTGGAGCGGCCCCGAGCTGTCCCAAAGCGGCTTGCACCTGTCGGTCCCAGCGATCCGGATCCAGCCCCATCAGACGTCCGAGTACCAGCCAGCGGGCCGCGACCTCGGGAGCGGCCACGATGAGGGAATCCAGCAACTCCGCAGCCTCGACAAGCCGTTTGTCCCGTACCAGTCGCAACAGGGCGGAGAGCTTGAACTCCAAAGATTCGTGATCCTCGACCATGCCCCCCCCGAAAAGAGTCCTTGCGCACCAAACGGACAACACCGACAATGTGCCCTTTCAAGCGAAAACCAATCGCCTTGAAACCATCCCGTCGCGAGTTTATCGAAATTCAACCTGCGACGGCAACGGATTGTAAACGATTGTCGCGTCATGCGCCATCGTGAACGATGACCCGGAGGAAAATGAGATGCGCATCCAACTCAATGGCGAAACCACCGACCTGACCGATTCCCTCACTGTTTCCGCGCTGTTGGAACAGTTGCGCTTCGATGCCAAACGTGTGGCCGTGGAACGCAATCTGGAAGTGGTGCCCCGGGAACGGTATGCCACCACCCAACTGGCGGAGGCGGATCGGGTGGAGATTGTCCATTTCATCGGCGGCGGCATGGAACCGGCGCAAGACGATCCTTTGGTGATCGCGGGACGGCCCTTCAAAAGCCGCCTGCTGGTGGGTACCGGGAAATACAAGGATTTCGAGGAGACGGCCCAGGCCGTGGCCGCGTCCGGAGCGGAGATCGTGACGGTGGCGGTGCGCCGGGTGAATGTCAGCGATCCCAAGGCGCCGATGCTGACGGATTATCTGGATCCGAAGCGTTATCTGTATCTGCCCAACACCGCGGGCTGTTTCACCGCCGACGAGGCGGTGCGCACCTTGCGGCTGGCCCGGGAGGCGGGGGGCTGGAATCTGGTGAAACTGGAGGTGCTCTCCGATCCCAAATACCTGTGGCCCAACAATCCGGAAACCCTGCTCGCCGCCGAAAAATTGATCGCCGAAGGGTTCGAGGTGATGGTCTACACCACGGATGATCCGTATTTATGTAAACGGTTCGAGGAGATGGGCTGCGTGGCGGTGATGCCGCTGGCCGCCCCCATCGGCTCCGGGCTGGGGGTGCGCAATCCTTATACCATCAAGATCATCATCGAAGAGGCCAAAGTGCCGGTGCTGGTAGACGCGGGGGTGGGATGCGCCTCGGACGCGGCCTACGCCATGGAACTGGGATGCGATGGCGTGCTGATGAACACCGCCATCGCCGGAGCCAAGGATCCGATTCTCATGGCCACGGCCATGAAAAAGGCGGTGGAGGCAGGACGTGCCTCCTATCAGGCGGGACGCATTCCCCGCAAACTCTACGCCTCGGCGTCCAGCCCCCTGGATGGTCTCTTTTTTTAGACATGGATCATCCCCACGACACCCAGGCGACTCCCCCGGTATGGGATTGCCGCTGGCCCGATCCGGTGGCCCTGAAAGTCAGCGCCACCCGCATTCTGCGCGACCTTCCGGAAGAGTCTCCGGAACTCAACCGGAATCTGGCCATCACCGTGGAGATGGAACTCAACGACGACTACAGCGGCGAAATCCGGGCCTTGATGGTCACCCCGTGGGCCGTGGAACGGATCCACTGGCACTCCTCCCACCAGGGCAGCGAACCCCCGATCCGTCACGCCATGGGTCTGGAGACCGATGACACCGGTCGGGTCGCAGCCGGTCAGGGGGTGCTGCTGGAACTCGAAGGCGGCAAACTGGTTCCGGTGGTGATCGCCTGGGAGCCGGAGACCGGTCACTATTTCGTCGAAACCCTGATGCATCACACCCAGGGATACGACACCGCCCGCTCCGCCCTGGAGGCCGCTTTGGGAAAAGCCCCGGATCCATCGGCAACCCAGTCGATCTCCTCCACCATGAACCGCTCGGTGAGCCGTCGCGGACTGTTGAAATTCTGGCGCCGTTAAGCCTCATTAAATGGCACGGAATCTGCTTTACTCAACCTTAACGTCAACCCGTCGCCACCCGGAGAAACCGCAAGACCATACGGTTTAACCGGCAAGACAAGTTGCTGTTTTTGTATCGTTTTTGCATTTCAAGCAAAAAGAGTGCCGGAATATCGTTCAAAAAAAACCGGGAAAAAAGAATTTTTCATGAGACTTTTCCCTATTTTTACGGTATGATGGCCAAAATGTGGTTCAAAACACTTATTATCGCTTTAAATCAGTCAGCAAAGGAGACTTAATCATGAAGGGTTACAAAATCTTCCCCGTTCTGTTGCTCGCTGGAGTTCTCGGCAGCACCCTGCCCGGCTGCGCCACCCAATCCGCGACTCCGGAACAGACCGCTCAGGAGATCCAAGCCGCCGAAGCCGCCCGCAATGCCCGCCTCGAAGCCGAGCGCGCCGATGCCGCCCGCATGAAAGCCGAGCGTGACGCCGAAGCCGCCCGTCAGGAAGCCGAAGCCGCCCGTCAAGAAGCCGAGCGGGTCAAGAAGACCTTCCGCAAGAGCCTGAACAAGAAGTAATCGCCCTCCGGCATTCCCTTGCGGGTCTGCCGGGCGAATCCAATGCCGTTGACGGATACCCAGGCCATCTTGTATGGCCTTGTGAACCACATTCGTCGTTGTCAGCCGCAAGGCTCGCATACAACGAACACACTCACAAACAAGACACGGCACTCCGTCATGGTTTGTCACCGTTTTCTAACGGCGGCAAACCATGACGGAAGCTCTTAAAAAAAACACCCCGGTTCCGGGGTGAATTTTCCCTCGCATCTCCACAAACGCCTCAACCCTGGGCCACTCTCACCCCTGGCTGGAGTGCCGTTTCCCGTGCTTTGGGTTCAAGCTCCGCCGTTTTGCAGCAAATACTCCATGGTGGCCACCCGGTTGTACACCTCCGGATCCCGAATCCGTTCCATCCGGAACAACCCGCCCATGATGGGAAACGTAGGATCCAACACCTGTGTCAACCAGTCTGGTGTCAAAAAGACCGGCCAGGCTCCCCGACCACGCTTCTGCTGTTGAATGGCGTAACTGTACTCCCGCAAAACAATCGGACGCAGCAGGGTCAACCGGGTACTCAATCGATAACGCCAGGAAGGCTCTTGCGCCAAGGTGTGGCCATACACACTGGGACAAGCCGCCAGTTCGGGAGCCGCCAATTGGATCATGCGCGCCTCCAGTCGCCCCAGATGCTTGCAAGCCAACGGCACCCGCCAAGTATCCCGCACCACCTCGGCCTCTAAAAACGGATACAACGCCGGACCAAAACGCAAATTGAGATTCAAATCCCGGGAAGACCAGAACCGTCCCCGGAACAAGGGGTAGGAACGTTCGGTCCATCCCCGGTCAATCGGCTCCTCCCCGGACGGGGCACCCAGGGCGCGACCCATGGCCCCGGTCATGGCATCCCCATAACGGCGGGAGGAAAACGCACCGGTGACCGTTCCCGGATCCAAACGGGAATAAAAACTCCGCACCACCTCCCGCAAGGCCATGGGACGGTCCGGCAGATAATAGAAATTGCGGTAAATCTCCCCCGCCGAACCGTTCAGCAACACCCGGCCCTGGCTGCGGGCCAGCCGATCCGCCAGATCCACCCCGTTGTCGAACAATCCCCCCGGCTTCCAGCCGTCGAACGCCACCGCGTTGCGGGCCACCTGTTCCCGAAACCCTTCGAAGGCGATACCGGGTCGACGGCTTTTATCGATCACCTCCAACGGCAAACCCGCCGCCGCCGCGACCTGTCGGGCCACTGTCACATCCGGATCCCCCTGTTCCGGACCAAACACAAACAACTCAGGCTGTACCCCCGCCTCCAGCAGTAGCGCCAGTATCAACCGGGAGTCGTATCCCCCGGAAATGGCGGTGCGCAACCGCTCCTGAAAAAATCCCGCATAAAACCGAAACAACCCCCGCAACCGTTCCAGATGGTATAACGCCGCCTCTTCACACGCGGACGGCATGCAGTCCGAAAGAGTCCAGGGAAAAACCCCGGTCACGGGAAGATGGGTCACCGTTGGCCCGTCGAGGCATGTCAGGCTTTCCGCCGGAGCCATGCGGATCTGACGAATGAAGGTTTTTTCCCCGAAGGTCGCACCGTTGAAGGCGTATTCGTAACACCCCTGGATATCCGGCTCCGGATGACGCACCGCCGCCAGCAAGGCCTGAAACGAATTGGAAAAACAACGCTCCCCGCCATCGTGATAGATCTTGCCGCAATCCAACCCGTCCCGGGCCAGATACCACCGTCCCGCCTTGCGCATTACCAGGGTGAAGTGTCCCCGGCAACGGCGTGCATCCAGTTGAGCACCATCAAACGTTTCCAGTACCCGCCGCAATCCCGCGGCCCCGCCCAGACCGTCAAAGGCGAACCAGCCGGCAACCGCCGCCAGATCCCCGCCGGCACTGCGGACCAAAGGCACTTCCGCTCCGTGAAACGATCCCACCAGACACAAACGCCATCCCTCTTCCCGTATATCCGCCGCGCAGCGCAGCCCTTCGGCGGCCAGTCGCCGCAGCCAGGGAGTTGGATCGAATCCGCCCTCTTGCTCCCGCAGCAACACAAAAATGGCCATTACCCCAGATTCCTGGAAAGCCATGGCCCGATCCTCTCGGCCACGGGCAGGGGAAGACGTTTCCAAAGCTTTATGAAATAACGGTATTTCGGATTCAGGGGATTGATTTCCGGCAGATGGGTGGCCCGTACCAGCCGATAGCGATAAGGCAGCGGCTCCGGGGTGAAACCGTAATATTTCTTGAAATCAAACGAGCCGGATCCCAGCTTGCTGCGTCCAAAGTCGAACAGTCGTGCGCCACGGGCACCGGCATGGGTCATCAGATCCCAATACATGAAGGCCATGGCCCCGGTGGAACGGGCCACGGGAAGCCCCCCACCATAATAAGGCAACACCTGATCGCGAAAATAAAAACTCACCACCGCCGCCACGGTTTTGCCCTGCTGTTCGATGCGCCACCCCTGACAATCCGGGCCGAACTGTTTTTTCAATTGCACGAACAAAGCGCGGGGAAAAACCGGAGTGCCGAGATTGCGCACGCTTTCGGAATAGATGTCGAAACACAGCCCGCCGATGTCGTCATCCGCCACTCCCAGCAGACCGTGTTGCATCCCGCGCCGCACCTCCGCCCGCTGCTTGCGGGGAATGGCCAACAAATTGACCTCGGGATCCGCCACCATGGGCTTGCGAAAGGTGTAATACAAATCCTTGCCCTGCCATTCCGGTCGCCGGGGGGCGGCGTTGCGACACTCCAGCCAATCCACCTGCAACGCCACGGCCAACGCTTCCGCATGGGCCTCCAGGGCCAGACGGGCCGCCTCGTCCAGGGCCGCCACCCCCCCATAGACACAAAACGGCGTCGAAACCAGAGAATGGCCAAACAATCGGCTCTTGACCCGCACCAGCGGCAATACCCCCCGGATCTCTCCCCCCGCTCGGGCCAGCAGATAATGGGTACGATGGCCGAACACCTCCTCCGCCACCGCCTTCCAACCCGCCCGATGAAAAAAGGTCGCCTCCGGGCACTCCGCCACAAAACGGTCCCAGGCCCCCTCTTCTCCGGCTTCCAGGGAACGCACCTCCAGGGGGACGGCAAGGCTTGCGGCACTCACGTCCGTTCCCCTTCGATCACCCCGGCATAGACCCGATCCATCCGCTCCCAGCGAAAATCCCCCAACAGGGCCGTCATCCGCCCCTCCATCCGGCGCAAATTCAGATAATGGCGCAACCGGGACTTCCACCCAAGACCCGGCATCCGGGGTTGATCCGGATCCAGCTCCCAGGGGTGAAAATAAAACACCCCGGAACGACCTTCTCCCTCATTGAGACGATGCCAAGCCCAACGGGAGAAAAAATAGGGATACAACCGAAAAAATCCCCCACCGCCACAGGGATAACGCCGTTTACCCAACAAAAGGGTCGCCACCGGAATCTCCACCACCCCGGTTCCGACCACACCGCTGGGCCAGAACGGATCCCGGGGAGCCTCGGGCCAGCCATAAAGATCATGTCGAATCGGGTAGACGCTGGAACTGTACACATAACCGGCTGCGTGCAGCGTCGCGAAGGCCCAGGTGTTGTCCTGGCCAATGGAATAAGTCGAGGCCCGATATCCCCGCACCGCCACACCCCCGATCTGCTCCAGAATCAACCGGGACTCCCGGGCATCCGCCAGAAAGGTGGCCGGATCCTGTCGGGTCACCCGCACATGTTCCATGCCGTGACTGGCCAGCTCGTGTCCGGCGGCCACGATGTCGCGTACCAGGGAAGGATGACGCCGCGCCACCCAACCCAGCACGAAAAAAGTGGCATGGGCCTCATGACGGGCCAAAAGATCCAGAATGCGTCGGGTGTTGCCCTCCAGACGGGAGGGCAGACTCTCCCACTGGTGACGGGCCACGTAAGGCTCGAAAGCCGCCACCTGAAAATACTCTTCCACATCCACGGTCAAGGCATTGAGGCGCCCCCCATGGCGGGTCGGAACACTGCCGGTATCCGGCGCGCTCCCCATCATCGCCCCGCATCCAGGACAATCCCGCCCATCGGCAGGATCACTCCTGTCCCCTGCCGAACAACCGGCTGAAGAATCCTTTCCGGGGTGGAGGGGCATCTTCCTGGCTGCCATAACCGCCGCCGTAGCCCCCACCATAACCACCGCCGTAGCCTCCACCGTAGCCGCCGCCGTAGCCTCCATATCCGCCGTAGCCGCCGTAACCACCGTAGCCATAATAATAATAGCCGCCGCCCGGACCGCGTTTGCGGAACTTGTTGAGCACCAGACCCACGATATCGGGATTTTCCAACTGTTCCAGGGCATCCTTGACCGCGAATTGGGGGGTGCGTTCCGCCTCCACCACCATCACGATCTGCCCCATGTTGCGGGCCAGTTCCCGGGCCTCGGTGGTCACCAGCAAAGGAGGCGAGTCGAACACCACGATACGGTCCGGACTGTCGATCAACTGCTTGATCAAAATCCGCATGTTCTCGCTGGCCAGCAGTTCCGTGGCATGGTGATGCCGGCGACCGGAGGGAAGCAGAGTCAATTTGGGCACATTGGTCTTGATCAAAACTTCGGAGTAGTTGTCCACCTTGCCCAGCAGACAATCGATCAAACCCACCTTGGCCTTGAATCCCAGAATGCGGGCCACCGAAGGCTTGGCCACGTCCCCATCCACCAGCAACACGTTCAGATCCATCTCGGCGGCCAGACTGATGGCCAGATTGATGGCGGTGAAGGTCTTGCCCTCCTTGGGAAAGGCGCTGGTCACCATGATCATCTTGCCATTGGCGACCCGTTCCGACTCTTTGCCCATGGCGTTGAGCAGCAAGGGACGCTTGATCACCCGGTACTCTTCGGCCATGATGCTGCGTCCGGCATCCGGGGTCAACACCCCCTTGGCGCGCAACCGCTCGAAGTCCAGCACGACTTTCTTGTGGATGTTCTGATAGTCCGTCATCTCAACGATCAGCCTCTGTTCCGCACGGTGTGATCCGTCATTTCAAAGACGAACCACGGCTCAAAAGGTGGGGACAAAATACAGCACACCAACAAACAGACAAAACAGTCCGCCCACAGCCATCACGAAAACCAGACTGGAATGGGCCCACCGCCCCCCGATGCCCTCATCCACCATGGAGACCATGCCCAATACCGGCAAACCCAACACCCGCTTCATGGAGGCCGGACTGTCGAAAACCGGTCGAATCACCGACAAAAACAGCGACAAGGCCAAACCGGCCAACAGCCCTCCCGCCAACACCACGGACGAAAACAGCGGTCGATTCGGTCCCACGGGCCTGCGGGGGGTCTGGGGACGATCGATCACCTTGAACCGTACAAAACGGCTCAAATCCTCCTCCAACTCGCCCCGCTCCCTGGCCTTGCTTTCTTGTTGCAGCATGGCGGCCATCTCTTCCTGGGTCATGGTGAGACGGGTCTGCAAACGGTTGTATTCGTTTTCGATGGCCGGCAGGGTGACTTCCTGGGCGCGGAGCCGTTTCAAATGGGATTCGGTTTCGCTCAGGCGTACCCGAACGCTGGTCAACTCCACATCCAGCTTGCTGGCGGTCATCTTGAGGCTACGATAAACCGGATTGGCTTCCAGCTCCCAAGACGAGGCATCATCGGCGTTGGAACGCAGTCGGGCGATCTTTTCTTGCTTGAGCTGTTCTTGCTGGGCGATAGCCTGACGCAAGGCGATGACCTCGGCGTGGGTCTCCGTGTAGACGGGCAGCCGCTTTCCCCCTTTCATGTAGTGCTTGCTGAACAACTCCTGAAGCTGCTTGTTGTACGCCTCGATCTGCCGGTCCTGCTCTTCGGTGGGAGAGGCGATGGAGCCTTCGATCTCCTGCATCTGCCGCTTCACCTCGTCACGGCTCTGTTCCACCTCCCGGAGCTTGGCCTGATGCCCCTCGATGGCCCGGTTGAGACGGGTGACCCGCACATAATAACCCCCATCTTTTTCCGGAATCAGATCCAGATTCTTGTTCTTGAATTCCTGCAATTTCTGGGTAGCGTCGGCGACCTTGGCCTCGTATTCGGCGATGCGTTTTTTCAGATACTCCTCGGCGGTTCTGGCGGTGCCACTCCCCTCGGACGAGAGCGTATCCATGGGCAGACGATCCAGAATCACCTCCACCACCTGACGGGTGACCACCGGACTGTTGTGACGATGGGTGATGCGATACAGTCCTTCGCCGGTGGAAGTCACGCTGATCTGGGCGCGCAGTTGGTTCATCACCTCCTGGCGTTCCTGATCGTTGCGCACCGAAAACGACAGATCGGTCTGTTGCACCACATTGGAGAGGGTCTGGGGATTCAACAGCCCGCTCAAGACCCGATGGGCCTCGCGGGTCACATCGATCACCTGCTTGGTCTTGGAGAGAAAATCAGCGATCTCCTGGCGGGGATCCTCGATCTTGACCGTGGCGCTCGCCAGATATTGATCCTGCATCACCGCCACCGCGGCCCATCCGGAAAGACAGACAAACCAGGCCAGACCGACCATGTGCCAACGGTGACGCCACATGCCCCTGGCATGCAGGATCAACTGGAAATAGATATCGCGAAAACCAAATTCATGCTGCATGCGTTCAAATCCATGCCTTTAGGTTTCTGCATTGCCGGGATCAAAAAAAAATCGACCAATCCCACCATTCACCCAGGGGTTCTTCATCGATTTTCGTGTTGTCTTGGCCCGGCAGCCCCATGTCCAAACAGAACCACCTCCACGGTGTGGATCAACACCAACAGATCCAAAAAAAGACCGCGATTCTTCACATAATACAGATCGTACTGCAATTTCTCCCCCGCGTCTTCCTCTGACGCCCCATAACCGTAACGAATTTGTGCCCAACCGGTAATCCCGGGCTTGACCCGCAACCGTTCGACATAATAGGGAATGCGGGTTTTCAGGGCGGCCACGAACGCCGGGCGTTCGGGTCGGGGGCCCACGAGGCTCATTTCCCCTTTCAGCACATTAAAAAATTGCGGCAGTTCATCGATGCGGCTCTTGCGGATGAAACGTCCGACCCGTGTGATCCGGTCATCGTCCCGAACCGCCCAGCGGGGCACGCCATCCTTTTCGGCGTCGGTGTGCATGCTGCGGAATTTCATGACTTGAAAAATCCGGCCTCCGAACCCGACCCGTTCCTGGGTATAAAAAACCGGTCCCCGTCCTCCGCTTTCGATCAGGATGGCCAGGGCCGCCAGCAGCATCACCGGCGCGCTGATCAACACCAATACCAGACTGATGGAAATATCAAACAGCTTTTTGATCCCTTCGCTCCAGGGTTCCCGGTACAGCCCCTCCGAGTGGAACAACCACCAAGCCGGATCCATGGCCTCGGTAAGCAGAATGTGACGTTCCCGCTCGCAAAACTCCTGAAGATCCATGATCCGAATGCCACGACTCTTGCACTCCTGGATCTCGTTCAGGTAAAGCCCCGGGAACGGGGTTTCCAGAGCCACCACCACCTCGTCCACGTCATGCTGTTCGGCATATTCGTACAGTTCCCGGGTATCCCAGATGATCCGTTCCCGCTCCACCCGTTCCGACTCTCCCGGTACGGGCCAGAAACCGACCAACGTGCAATCGGACTGAACCTGATCCACGCTCTCCCTGGCCACGACCCGGGAGACCTGTCGGGCGTGTTCCCCGGTGCCAAAGACGATCACCCGCCGATTGAGCAGATCCAGATCCAGGATGAAGTGAAAAAAAATTGACCGCACCCCCAGGATCATCCAGAAACAAAACACCAAAGCATACCCGAACGCGCCGCGCCCGATGAACAGATCCGGAAACACATAAAACAACATGCTCATGGCCACCAGACCCACCACGAAGCTCAACCCGACATGCAGCAGTTCGCCGGAGAACCCCTCGTCCATCAGACGCTGATAACGCCCCATGGCCGCCAGACTGGTCACGGTCACCAGCGCGAAAAACAACGCCTTGGGCAACAGCAAATCCCCATGGATCTCGTCATGATGCTCCAGGCCCGAAAAGCGCACCGCCACGCCGATATACACGGCCAGCGTCGCCAGCACGGACTCGATGGCCAAAAGCACCATGGACCAGCGGTGCAGATAGTGACGGAAAATACGGATCACGTCGCACCCGCCCGTCCAGGATGCGTCACCATGTCACACAAACCAATCAAGATCCCCCCCAAGAAAATGGACGCTGTCTTTCATAAATCACCCAGATGGCCATTGTATCCTGCCACCCCGGTACATGGTCAAGCATTTCCTGGCGCACGGCACCGATACACAAACCACCTCCACCGGTCACGGTTGCAGGGTCCGCCGGGTCAAAATGAATTGACCTTCACCCCTCAATGACGCTATATGTTAACCTGACATGATCGGCAGTCCGCCGCCATTCCATACCAAAAAACAAAAAACGCCACTCTTAAAGATCCCCTCCAGACATCTCCGACCGGAAACCATGCAACCGACCTCACCTGCCATTGCCGTCATCCTCCCCTGCTACAACGAGGAACACGCCATTGGTCGCGTGGTGGAGGAGTTCCGACGTGCGCTGCCCCAGGCGCGCATTTTCGTCTACGACAACAACAGCACCGATCAAACCATGGCCAGAGCCAAAGAGGCCGGAGCCGAAGTGCGCCAGGAGTCCAGACAGGGCAAAGGTCAGGTGGTGCGGCGCATGTTCGCCGACATCGACGCGGATGTCTACGTCATGGCCGACGGGGATGGCACCTACGAAGCCATGGCCGCTCCCGGCATGATCGCGCAGCTCATCACCCACCAGCTCGACATGGTGGTGGGCTCCCGGCACGACGCCGGAGAACAAGAACAGTACCGGCCCGGTCACAGACTGGGCAATCAACTGCTGACCCACTCCGTGGCCCTGCTGTTCGGACGGGGATTTTCCGATATGCTCTCCGGTTATCGGGTCTTTTCACGCCGCTTTGTCAAAACCTTTCCGGCCCACTCCAGCGGCTTTGAAATCGAAACCGAACTCACCGTACACGCCCTGCATCACAACCTGCCGTGTCAGGAGTTTCCGACCCGCTACATGGCCCGGGCGCCGGGCAGCGTGAGCAAACTCAACACCTATCAGGACGGACTGCGCATCCTGCTCATGATCCTGCTGCTGTCCAAAGAGGCAAGACCCTTCGCCTTTTTCGGCCTGATCTCCCTGCTGTTGACCACCCTGGCCATCCTGCTGGCCATTCCCATTTTCATCACCTTCTTTGAAACCGGTCTGGTGCCCAGAGTCCCCACCGCGCTGCTGTGTCTGGGCATGGTGATCATGGCAAGCATCAGCCTGACCAGCGGCATCATCCTGCACAGCATCAGCCGCACCCGCAGCGAAACGCACCGCTATCACTACCTGAGCCATACACCGCATCCACCTGTTCTTAAACCATAAAATACACGCCGAGCCCCACTTGAGAAACCACGCCGCCCCGACCCCCCAGGCCATTCTCGTCACCCTGCTGGCGCTTCTGACCGTCGCCCTGTTCACCCGGGGATTGACCGATCCGGATGTGGGCTGGCCCGATGCGGACCGGGTGCTGATGGATGGCATGTTCATCCACGACTTTTTGCGGGATCTGGATCTCAACACCCTGTTCGACCGGAATTTTCTCGGCAACGCCTATCAATACGCCATTCGCTATTTCGCCCAGTATCCCGCCTTGAGCCTGGGATCCAGACCTCCCTTCTTTCCGTTTGTCGAGGCGGTCTTCTTTTTTGTCTTCGGCATCCATGACTACAGCGCCAAATTGGCCCTGCTGCTGTTCGTCCTGATCGGTCTGTGGGCCTGGCACGATCTGGTGCGACGCACCCACGACCAGTCCACCGCCCTCATGGCCAGCGGCCTGCTATTCACCACCCCGTTCATCGTGCAGTGGGGCTGGTATCCCATGCTGGAAATCCCGGTGCTCGCCATGAGCCTGCTCACCGCCAACCTGTTGTGGCGTCACGTGACCAGTGGCGAGGCCAAATGGCTTTATCTGGCCGCCATCGCCTTCAGCCTCGCCTTGTGGACCAAACAGACCGCCTTGTTCATGGCGCCCTGGTTCGTGGTCTGGCTGATCGTCACCGGACAGGCGCGACCACTGCTCCAGGCCCGCACCACGTGGCTGGCCCTGGGAGTGGTGGCGATGCTGACCGCGCCTCTGGCCGCGCTCACGATCTGGATGGGGAAAACCAATCTCGCCCTCGCCTTTCAAGGCATGGAGGCCGCCCATCAAAACGCCGATTGGACCCAATGGGCCTATCTGCGCCAATACCTGGACCTGCTGATTCAATACCAAGTGACCTACCCGGTACTGGCCCTCGCCGCCCTGGGTGTGATCACCACCTTGGTGCGCCGGGATCGCAACGCGCTTTTTTATCTGCTGCTGATCGTCACCACCTACCTTTTTTTCACCGCCCTCCACAGCTTCCGCATCGACCGCTACACCATTTTCTGGGTACCGGGCTTCGCCCTGTTGGCCGCCTTGCCCTTTCACCACTTTCGCGACCAACCCCTGGTACGCCGTTTCGGCTGGCTGGCGATTGTCGGGATCATGATCCTGCAAATCCATCAGGTCCAAACCAAAACCCCCGCCTTCACCCAAGGCCATCGGGAAGCCGCCCTCCTCGCCCTGCAACACTCCAAAAATGGCCGCATCTTCATGGACGGCATCAACAATGGCTACTTCACCTACTATGTGCGTCTGAACGATCCGGATCGACGCTTTCATGTGCTGCGGGGGGACAAACTACTCCACTCCTCGTCGGTGTTCACCGAACATTGGACCCAAATCCATATCCGGGATCTTCAAGGCATCCAGAAACTGTTCGACCAGTACGGCATCGACATCATCGTCGTGGAGGCGTTCAACTACGCCGAACTGGAAATTCACCAAACCCTGCGGGACTACCTGGAAACCGACGCCTTTGAACTGCTGCGGGTCATTCCGATCCACTCGACCCGCTCACGACTGATCGATCAAACCCTCAAAGTCTATCGATACAAACATCCCCACCCCCCCTCCAACAGCCGGATCTCCCTCTCCGTGCCTCTGGTGGGCAAAACCTTCGAGACCACGCTCCCGGAAACCCAAGGGGTCCATCAACCCTAGCAACCCGAATCATGGCCCCTCGCATCCGGCCATCCCCGGATCATTGACGAGCCCGCCTCCATTAAGGCAATATAGAGTCAATCGGACCCACATGGATCCAGGCCATGCAAAAACCTGGTGAATTTCCCCAGGTTCCCAGAACGGGTTTTCCGCCGGCGAGGCAGGCGTTCTGCTTTTCTTTCGGATCGGACAGCCCGACCGGCCAAACTGCGATTGAAACCATGCGCGTTTTGCATATTCTCGACCACTCCGCCCCCTTGCAAAGTGGTTATGTCTCCCGCACTCAGGCCATCCTGCGCCAACAACAGGCCATGGGGTGGGAAACCTGCCAGTTGACCGGTCCCAAACACCCGTCACAAGAACGCCTCGCGGATACGGTGGAAAACTGGATCTTTCACCGCACCCCCCGTTCCCGATCCCTGCTGACGCGCATTCCGCTGCTGGAACAACTGGCGGTGATCACCGCCTTGAAACAACGCATCCTGACGCTGGCCGACACCTTGAAACCCGATCTGCTCCACGCCCACTCGCCGGTGCTCAACGGTCTGGCCGCCTGGCAGGCGGGTCAACGCCTGGGCCTGCCGGTGGTCTACGAAATCCGCGCCTTCTGGGAAGACGCCGCCGTCAGCCATGGCACCGCGCACCCGCACGGTCCCCGCTATCATCTCAGCCGGGCCATGGAAACCCATCTGGTGCGACGGGTCGATGCGGTCACGGTCATCTGCGAGGGGCTGCGTCAGGAGATTCTGACCCGGGGAGCCCGTCCGGAACGAATCACGGTGATCCCCAACGCCGTGGAGATCGAACGCTTCGCCCCGGCGGCCACTCCGGCACCCCGACTGGCGGGCATCGACACCCGGGGGCGGGAAATTCTCGGATTTTTTGGCTCGTTTTACGCCTACGAAGGACTCGCTCTCCTCCTGGAAGCCCTGCCGGCGATCCGCGCCCGCAGACCCGATATTCTGCTGGTGCTGGTGGGAGGCGGTCCCGAAGAGGCGCAACTGCGCCAACGGACCCGGGAACTGGGTCTGGAAGGACAGGTCCACTTCACGGGACGCATCCCCCCGGAAACGGTTCCCGACTTCTACGCTCTGGTGGATTTGATGGTCTTTCCCCGCCTGCCCATGCGCCTGACCCATCTGGTCACCCCCTTGAAACCCCTGGAGGCCATGGCCGCCCAACGGCTGGTGGTGGCCTCGGATGTGGGCGGACACCGGGAGTTGATCACCCCTAGGCAAACCGGCGTATTGTTTCCGGCGGGCAACGGTCAGGCCCTGGCCGACACCCTGAGCGCTTTGCTGGAAAACCGTTCGTCCTGGCAACCGATGATCCAGCAGGCGGCCCGTTTCGTCCGGGAGGAACGCACCTGGAGCGCCAGCGCAGCCCGCTATCGACCGGTTTACGAAGCCCTGGTCACAACCGTCTCCCGGGCCACCCGGGGAGGGCGTCCATGAGAGACCTGGTTCTGACCCTCTTCATCTTCGGTCTGTTGCCGGTGGCCTTTTTCCGCCCGTTCGTGGGCCTGACGCTGTGGGCGTGGATCAGCTACATGAATCCCCACCGCCTGACCTGGAGCTTTGCCTATAATTTCCGCTTCAACCTGATCGTGGCCATGATCACCATCCTCGGCATCCTCTTTCACCGACAGGTCAAACTGAGGATCCCGCTGCGCTCCACCAGCGTTTTGCTGATCATTTTTGTCTGCTGGACCATACTCTCCGCCTTCTACGCCCTGCGCCCGGAAGCGGCCATGGGTCAGGTGGATATTTTTCTGCGCATCCAGATCATGGTTGTCGCCACCATGATGCTGATTCAAAGCCGCAGGCAAATCATCGGTCTGGTTGCGGTCATCGCATTTTCCATCGGCTTCTATGGCTTGAAAGGCGGCATTTTCACCTTGAACACCGGCGGACGCTACCGGGTCTTGGGACCGGATCAGTCCTTCTTCATCGACAACAATCACTTCGCCGCCGCCATGATCATGACCATCCCGCTGGTCTATTTTTTGTACATCCACTCCACCCAACGCCTGTTGCGGTATCTGATGATCGCCACCATCGGCTTTTCGCTGCTCGCCGTGCTGGGGAGCTATTCCCGGGGCGGATTCGTGGGACTGGCGGTGGTGGGCTTGATCTTCTGGTGGAAAAGCCGACACAAAATCCTATCGTTGCTGTCGCTGTCACTTTTGGCGGTCAGCACCTTCTGGGCCATGCCCGCCAGTTGGCATGATCGCATGACCCCGGTGATCGACGCCGGTCTCTCCTCCCTGAGCCTGCTGGATACCAGCGAAAAGAAACCCAATCACCCCAAACCCGCCAATCCGGCCCGGGCTTCCATCACCACACCCACCCAATCCACCAACAACAAGACCATGCCCTCTTTTGAAATCCTGGACATGCTGGATCAGGACCACGAACTGTTGCAAGACAAATCCGTGACCGGACGCCTGGACGCCTGGAGACTGGCCCTGCTCGTGGCCAACGATCATCCCATCCTGGGGGGCGGATTCAGAACCTTCGACCAGTCCACCTTCGATCGCTACACCCCGGGTGTATACCGGCACGCGGCCCACAGCATCTATTTTGAAATTCTGGCGGAACAAGGCTATGTCGGGTTTACCATCTGGCTGCTTCTGCAACTATCCGCCTTGCAGATGGGGCGCTGGATCATTCGGCAAACCCGGAACGAACCGGATTTGCGCTGGGCCAACGATCTGGCCCGCATGTTTCAAGTCTCCATGGTGGGCTACTATGCTGCTGGGGCTTTTTTGAGCATGGGTTACTTCGATCTGCCGTACCATCTCATGGCCATTTTGATCATGACCAAAATCAATGTTGAAAATTATTACAAAGAAAAACAAAAGATATTGATTCCACCCCCACGGATTCACCCTGGCCCTGGCACCACACGCAAACCCATGCCGTGGAAAGCTGGTACCGTATAAGAAACGCTACCGTTCGACGATCAACTGATCGCTGAGATGATCGATCCTCCACCGGCCCAGACGCTTGAGATCCTGAATGCCGAACAACGGGCGATTGAGCGCGCTAATATCCAAAAGATCCTCCTTTCCGCTCCCGGATGAATCCGGATCACCCGCCTTGGGGGAGATATCCGGGCTTTTTTCCTTGTCCTTGTCCTTGTCTTTATCCTTGTTTTTCTCTTTCTCCGACTCTTTGTCCTTCTTCTGGGGTGGCAGAGAGAATCCCTCCACATCCTTCAACTCCATATCCCCCACCCGCAACGAAGCGACCTTGAACACCGTGGAATCGATCATGCTGCCATCCGCGATCCGAGATTTGGCGGTGCCGATCAGATCACTCTTTTTCAGCGTACCGCTCCGTACCAGCCAGGAGACCACATCCTCGGGCAAAGCCAAATTCGACGAACCGGTATCCAAAACCGCCTCGATCTCCTGGTTGTTGTTGATGCGCACATTGATCAGATAAATTCCACTGGGATCCCGCTTCAAAGGCACGACGCCAACCCGTCCGAACAGCGTGGCATGGGTCAGTTTGTCAAAAGGGACCACGGTTTCCCGGCCATCATGGGCCATGATCACCCGATCCCGGGCGATCTCCCGCACCACTCCCCCATCCACCTGCTCCCCCAGACGGTAACGATAACCGTTGATCAACGCACTTTTGACAAATCCCCGCACATCCTCTCCCGCGGTGGGCACCAGGATTTGACTGACCTTCCAGGGGCCGGGTGTCGCGGTTCTGATGGTTTCGTCCTTGCCGACCGGGTGAATCTCATAACGCCCCACCTCTCCCAGATCGGTCATCTTTTTCTTGATCTCGTCGAGATTTTTTCTCAAGTCATCCAGTTCTGGATCCGCTCCCCGGCTGGAAGCCGCGGAACCATGGGAACGTTGACCGGGTGGAACCGTGGGATCCCCCACCGGCTGACACTCCCCCTTGCGGAACAGGGCCGGATCACCCCCCTTGCCATCCGAACACTGGATGATCTCCTCTGTCGCGCCCACCGGCGCGGTGTTCAACAACGCGCACAGCGTCATGGCGAAGGGTCCGATCCTGCTGCGCATGACGATTTCCCCTACCTGGATTGCAACAACACGGTCACCGCATGCCCCACCAACCACAAATCCTTTCCGGTCAGAGCGTAACGCTGGGCCAGATGATCGGTCAGTCGGGTGGAGTCGTTCCGGGTCTCGGCGGGAAGTTCGTTCAACCAGGCCATGATCGCCTGTTTGCCATACTTGTCAAACAGGGCCTTTTTCCAGTTGCCCGGGAAACCGGAACGCTCTTTGGCAAACCCTTCCACCCCGGATTCGGCGATCTCCAACAAGATCTCCCGGGTGATCCGGAACGGCTGCGGCCCCTCCCCGAAGGTGGCCACCACGTTGTCCACATACGCTTCCACCGACGAGGAACACAATCCGGTGGCCGCCTCGAAGGACAAACGAGTCTTGGCGATCCGTTTCCGGTCCACGCCCCGCAGACGCTGTTCCAGGATTTTCTGCAAGTCGATGTTGGCCTGCCGGGCGGTGCCGTCGAAGCTGCCCTTCTGGAGAATGACATGAACCGTATCGTTGTTCTCCCGTTCCGGGAAGTCCGACTGGTAGAAAAAGTGTCGCACCTCTCCCAGAATCATGTCATCCCGATCCAGATAAAAAACCCGCACCCCGATCCAGGCCCGATCATCCACTCCCCCCATGGCGTAAAGCGGAGTGAAATCGTAGCTCAGACGCAGCAGAGGTTTGGGAAACTCCCGTTGCACCATCTGGGCATCCTGATTCTGGGCATACTGAAAGAAAAGCATGCCGTCCCGCAGCTTGGCCGTGACTCCCTGAAACGGATCGGCCTGGGGCTTGTTGGCCTCCGCGCCCTTGACGGGGGTTTTTTTGCCGGTTTTCTTTTCGATCTCCCGGGTGATTTCATCGTAGAGGGGATTTTTGGCATCCGGGGAGTCGGAGACCCCATCCTTGTCCTTGTCTTTGTTGCGGGAGGGTTTCTGGGCCCCTTTGGGTTGGGGACAGTCGTTGTGGTTGGGGGTGACGTTCCAGTCGTTGCCGACCCCTTTGCCTTCCGCACGATTGAAATCGTCCTGGAAACTCTCTTCCGCCGCCCAAACGATGGGGACCGCTGTCCACAGGGCCGCGCTCACCAGGATCCAAAACAGTCTTCCCCCGCCACGACGCGAACGAACACCATCAACCGGGTTGAATACCCGCACGCGCGCTCCAGAAGCGAAAGATCCGGACACGTCACATGGCTCCGAGATAGGCCCGGTAAAAATGAAGCACCTTGGCCACATATTGCTGGGTTTCCTCGTAAGGGGGGACGGTATTGCCAAATTTCTTGACCGCCCCCGGTCCGGCATTGTAGGCCGCCAGGGAGAGGATCAGATTGTTGTTGAACTGGCCGAGCAGATCCCGCAAATAACGCACTCCGCCATCGATGTTGGAGGCCGGATCGGTGGGATCCATCACCCCCAGATCCTGGGCGGTTCCGGGCATGAGTTGCATCAATCCCACCGCGCCTTTGGGGGAGACCGCCAACGGATTGAAATCCGACTCGGTTTTGATCACGGCCTTGATCAAGGCGCTGTGAATCTGATAGCGCATGGAAGCGTCATGGATGGTCTCGGCCACGGAACGGTTCGAGGCACTCAGATACTGGGGAAAGGTGTTGCTCCCGAAGGTGACGACCTTGGGCCCGGTATTGCGGCCATCGTAACGGATCATCCGGGAAGCGCTGAGGGAATTGGCGGGTGTGGTGAGGGATTTGTTGCGTTTGTCCTGGGGTCTGGCGGCCAGTCCTTTGGGTTTTTTCGGCTCTTTGGGGGAGGAGATCAGCAACCGGTATTCCGGCCCCAGGGGACGATCCGTCAAATGGATGACTCCGTTGGAGTCGGTGAAGGTGTAGATATCGGCCACTGCCGGGCTGACCGACCCGAATCCACCCAACAAGGCCATCAACACCACCCAAGAGGAACCAGGTCTCCAGGTACCGCTCCGTGGCACCGGGGTCCGATTCTTTCCGGGGGTGGCACGCTTCGGATCATTCATGTCGTCGCTCATCGTTCACCATCGCCACTCAACCATGATCAGTCCCATGAAATCATCCCAGGCCGCCATGGCCAGACCCAATACGGGGTCAGGGGGGCGACTCCTTGTTTTTCAGTCACCGCTCAAAAAACGCAACGCCACTCCCCGATCCGTGAGCCGGGGAATGTCGCAATAAAAGCGGTATTCCCCATCCGACGCACCAGTCGGCAACGCAAAACACAATACCCCTTCCTCCCCTTCCACCAGCCCGAAAGGCCGCTCCCGGGTGCCCAGAAAAGCGCCGACGGTACTCATAGCCTCCAGTCGTCCCCGGGTCACGGCACCGTTGGCCATGAGCAGCTTGACCCACGGGCGCAAGGGATAACGAGGGGCCTGACGTCGTTCCGTGACCCGGCTCCGCGCGTTGCCGCAGAAGAACCAAGACCATCCGTGCCATCCGGCGTCTTTCAACCGGGCCTCTTTCAACCCGGAAGCATTCAATCCAGCACCTCACGCATGAAGGCCCGCACCGCTTCCGGGTCCGGATCCAGAATGCGGCACCGGGTGGGACGCTCCATCAATCCGTCCAGAGAGGCGGGCACAGGCGGCTCCATCCCCACGGCCTTGTGGACCGCCTCGCCGAACTTGGCCGGATGGGCGGTGGCCAGACAGATGGCCTCGGGAAAATCCTGAGCCGCCTCCAATCCCACGGCGGTATGGGGATCCACCAGCACGCCACACCCCTCCCAGGTGGAACGGATGCGGTCGAGGGTCTGCTGCTCTCCCACCCGACGGGGGACAAAAATCTCTGCGGCCTGTTGTCGCTTGGCCTCGGGCACGGCGAACATCCCTTCGCTTTGCAACCGTCCCATCGCGCCACGCACCGCCTCGGGATCCTCGTCGAGCAGATAATACAGATACCGCTCGAAATTGGAGGAGATCTGGATATCCATGGAAGGACTGATGGTCGGTTGCACCGTGCCGATCCGATACGCGCCGCTTTCCATGAAACGGACCAGAATGTCGTTGCGATTCGTGGCCAGCACCAGCCGTTCCACCGGCAATCCCATGCGCATGGCCATGTAACCGGCAAAAATATCGCCAAAATTGCCGGTGGGAACGGAGAAGATCACCCGCTTTTCCGGGTCTCCGCCAGTGACACGTCCCCAGGCGTGGACGAAATACACAATCTGGGCCAAGATGCGCGCCCAGTTGATGGAATTCACCGCGCCCAGGCGGTAGGCCTGTTTGAAGGGCAAATCGTTGAACAACGCCTTGACGATATTCTGCCCATCGTCAAAAGAGCCGCGAATGGCGATGTTGTGAACATTGGCATCCAGCACCGAGGTCATCTGCCGTTCCTGGATCGGCGACACCCGGCCATGGGGATGGATAATGAAGACATGGATCCCGGCCCGGCCCCGCACCCCGTGAATGGCGGCAGAGCCGGTATCCCCGGAGGTGGCGCCCAAAATATTGAGCCGGCCCTGTTCTTCGGAAAGCAACGTCTCGAACAGATTGCCCAGAAACTGCAACGCCACATCCTTGAAGGCCAAGGTGGGGCCATGGAACAGTTCCAGGATCCAATGGTTGCCGGCGCGGATCACGGGGGTGATCCCGGGATGGGAAAAAGTGGCAAAAGAACGCCGCACCAGTTCCGGGAGTTGCCCGGTCACGGTTTCCCCCCGGGTCATAAAGGGGGTCATCACCTCCACCGCCAGATCCTGAAAGGAAAGCTGCGACCATTGACGCAACCGCTCCCCATCCACGGTGGGAATCCGTTCCGGCAGCAGCAGGCCACCATCCGTGGCCAATCCCATCATCACGGCCTTAGAAAAGGAGATCGGGGAGACTCCACCCCGTGTACTGACGTAACGCACCTGGACAACTCCTTCAAGCGAACGGAACCGAACACGTCATGAGCCAAACTCTCTATCGGTCACAAGCCCCGCCGGGTTGAACGATGAGAGGGTTGGGACAATTTCTGGACAATACGGGACAATCTAGACCATTTACCAAAAAAAATCGACCGGATAATCACCGGACACCCAGGTTGCTCCAAAAAGACCGAAAAGATATCCGCATCGACCCGTTATCTCTTACCAGGGGACAAAGTTTTCACAACAGCAACCCTTCTTGCCGCAAAGACAACCCGATGCGGAACTTGGAAGCCGGGGCCGGGAACAGGCCATGACGGTCGATCAAGGCGGCGGCCAACCGGTTCAATCCCTCCCGGGGACCGGAACGCCATTCCAGTTCCAGTTCACGGATGGCCTGCCGACGCCCTCCGGCCCGGACCTCTCCCAGATCCAGACTCAGTTCCGCCACCCCCCCGCCATCGAGTGCCACCGGAACCACCTGTCGGGAGACCTGGCAGACACACAATTCGGACAGGGCAACATCCTCCGGCAACCAGATCAACAAGTGCTTGCGCACCGGACCGTCCACCAGATCTCCCGGACGCCGCGACCAAGGCTCAGGGGCCGCCTGCCCCCATTCGGGGCGGTGCCACACTCCATCTCGCAGCACCCCCTCCCCCTTGATCTCGACCCGGCAACGGCCCTGCACCGTTCTCAGGCGCAAAGCCAGCCGTTGAGCCAGCAACCGGCATTCGGGATGATCCAGATAGTGATCCAGACAGGAACGGACTTCAATCGGCCCCCCAAAACGGGGGGCGAGTGGGGCGAGAATCGCCTCCGGAGAGAGGTCGTCCGGCAAGGCGAGTCGAATCTCTGCTTCCATGGCGGGTCCGACCGGCAGACCCGCAGGCTCCACGCCTAGCGGGAGGCCGGATACCCCTGGGCCACCCATTGCAGCATGCCACCCGAAACGTTGTACACCTTGGGACATCCGCCCCGCTTGAGCACCACGGATCCGCTCAGGGAGCGTGCTCCGCTGCGGCACACCACCACCACATCCCGATCCCCGGCAAACTCCCGCAGCGCCCCGACCCGACCGCCCAGACCGGACAACGGCTCGTTGCGCGCCCCGACGATATGGCCGGAGTCAAACTCTCCGGAGGTGCGCACATCCAGGAGCAATGGCGACGGTTTGGCTTTCAGCAACGCGGCCAACTCATGCACCGTGATCGACTTGACACCATACACCCGCGCCAGGATCGGATTCTTCAAGGCGAGACCCACGAACATCAGCGTCAGAAAAACCGACAAGCCATTCTGCTGCAACCACTCCATGCGTCACTCTCCACCCTCTTCTACCGATCGAAAGAACCCAACACCCCTGTCAAACCAAGCCGATAACACACCGCATCCACCCAGGCACGGTTGCGTTGGTTGCGGAAGGCAACGCCCCGGACCCGACACGATGGGCGCGCCCCTTCCCGTGCATCGTGTTTTCTTAAGCGGGATCTTCCCACCCGGCCCGGGTGGTCGTCTCCTCTTCCTCGAAATCGCTCAAAGCGGCCGCATGAGCCAGCACCACCGGAGGAACCCCACGGGTGTCGCAAAAGATGCTGCGGGTCAAGGCCACCAGATCCAACACCTTGCAATCCCCCACCCGGTAAAAGACCTGGTTGGCCTCACGGCGCGAATCCAGAATGTTCTTGTCGCGCATGATGGTCAAATGCTGCGACACATTGGATTGCGTGGTGCCCACGGCATCGACCAACTCCTGAACGCTCAACTCGCGATCGCGCAACGCCACGATCACCTTCAAACGCAACGGATGGGCCAGTGCCTTCATGCAGCGAGCCACTTTTTCAATGTTGCCTTCATCAATCTCGCATGCCATGATTCTTTGTTTCACTCCCGAAAAAAGCGGCTCCCGACATTTTTTCCCCACGAAACCTTTTCAAGGTTCATGAGTATTGGCTAAAAATAGGGTCTTTTCCGCACTGCGTCAACATTCAACGCCGAAAACGGATGATCAACTGCAACCATGAACGCTGCCACCCCCCCATTCGACCCCTCCCCGGAGCAGATCCGGCGCTGGCTCCAGCTCCATCCGGAGTTCTTCGACGATCATTCCGACCTTCTGCCCGCGGCCATCACCGCCTCCGGCAAGGTGTTGAGCCTGGAAGCAGGCCAGTTGAACACCCTGCGTCAGAAGAATGAACAACTCTCCAGCAAACTGGACACCATGCTGGAACGGATCCGGCGCAACGAACGGATTCATACCGCCTTTCACCAGATCGAGGTGCGACTGGTCACGGCTCTCACCCCCCGGGATCTGCTGCTGGCCGCCACCGTGGATCCGGAACAGTTGTTCGGCATCCACCGGGCCACCGTCACCTTGAGTACCCGTCATCCGGCCCTGTTGGCGTTGTTCCGCACCCCGAACCCGGATCCGGAGATTCAGGACCGACTGTTTCCCATCGACCACAAGCGGCTCATGGATCTGCTGCGGGACTCGCCGCATCCGGTGATCCGGGTGGGACAGGAGGGCACCAACCGGGAAATTTTCTTTGGTCCAGCCACCCCCCAGATCCGCTCCGAGGCCCTGGTGCCCCTCTTCACCCATCCGGAAAGCGGTCCCGAAGGGTTGATCGGCTCCCTCAATCTGGGGGGCGAAACCCCCAACCGCTTCCTGCCCAGCGACGCCACGGACCTGTTGCGGGATCTGGCGGATATCCTGGGGCTGTGTCTGTCCCGCATGGCCATGCCGGACTGATTCCGACCCCAAATGGATGGATCAGACGGTTTTCTTGGCACGTTCAATGCGTAATGGAGTGGATTCATTTCCGCTCCAGCGCGTTGATTTGCCAAGGAACCGTCCATGTCCACCACCGCCGAGCCCCATCCGTTGTTCGCCTCGTTCCTGCGCCATCTGGCTACGGAACGTCATTACTCCGATCACACCACCGCGGCCTATCTGAACGATCTGACCCGCTTCGCCGAATTCTGGCACCAGCACACCCGCTCCTCTTTGAGCGCCGACGCCCTGCCCGCCATCCGTCCCGCCGATCTGCGGGCCTTTCTGGCCATGGAGCGCCGCGCCGGCAAGGCCAAAGCCACCTTGCAACGACGCATGGCCTCGGTGCGGGCATGGTTTCGCTTTCTGGAGCGCACCGGAGTTCTCGCCACCAATCCGGCGGCTCTGATCTCCACCCCCAAATTGGGCATCCGCCTGCCCCGCGCCCCCACCGAAGAAGAGACTGCCCGGCTGCTGGACTCCCCCCTCGACACGGAAACCGCCAATGGCCGCCAGCTTCCCCCCTGGGCCGAGGCCCGGGACCGGGCGATTCTGGAACTGCTCTATGGCTCGGGCTTGCGGGTCGGGGAGGTCTGCTCCCTCAACCGCCAGGACATCGACTTGGACAACCAGGAGGTGCGGGTATCGGGCAAAGGAGGCAAGGAACGCATCACCCCCCTGACCCGTCCTTCGGTTCTGGCCCTGCGCCGCTATTTGCAGGCCAAGGAACAGGCGATCCCCGGTCGCCGCCCGGATGCGCCACTGTTCATCGGGGTCAACGAAACCAGCGGTGATCGTCGTCTCGATCCCCGCCAGATCCAACGCCTGCTGCAACGACTGCGCCGTCAACTGGGTCTGCCGGAAAAAATCACCCCCCACGCCCTGCGTCACGCCTTCGCCACCCATCTGCTGCAAGCCGGGGCGGATCTGCGTTCGATTCAGGAACTGCTGGGACACGCCTCGCTTTCCACCACCCAACGCTATGCCCATCTGGACGTGCAGGCCTTGAGCCGGGTGTACGACAACGCCCATCCCCATGCCCACGCCCGACCCCATGCCTCGGACTCATGACCCCGCTGCTCAACCGTTTCCTGGAACAACTGCTGCTGCCCCCCGGCGCGCTCCTCTCCGGCATGGCGCTGGTCTGGCTGCTCCTGACCCTGCCCGGATCCACCCCTGCGGCGACGCGGATCCGGCGGGGACGCACGCTGCTCGGGGTGGTGCTGACGCTCTCCTGGCTGGCCACTCTGCCGGTGGTCGCCAACACGGTGGCGGACCGACTCCATCCCCAGGCCCGGGATACCGCCCTCAGCGCGGAAAAAATCCGCCAGACCGATGCCCAGGCCATTGTGCTGTTCGGCTACGGTCGCGCCTCCCAGGCGCCGGAATACGATGGAGAAGATACCCTGTCACCCGGTGGACTGGCCCGGGTCCGTTATGCCGCCCGGCTGCACCGGCTCACGGGACTGCCCCTGCTGGTGACCGGTGGACGCCCCTACGGCGAAACCCGCTCCGAGGCGGCCATCATGCGGGGAGTGCTGGAAGAGGAGTTTCGGGTCCCGGTCGCCTGGATGGAAGAAAAAAGCCGGGATACCTGGGAAAACGCCGCCTTCTCGACGGCCATTCTCCAACAGGCTCACATCACACGCATTCTGCTGGTGGTACACAACCGGGATGTACCCCGTGCCCTGCTGGCGTTCCAAAAAAGCGCCGGAGAAAGCCTCCAGGTCACCCCGGCTCCGATTCTCTTCCGGACCGACACCCCATTCCGGCTGTCCTGGGATCCGGTGGCGCTGATGCGCTGGATCCCGAATGCCGATGCCCTGTCCCTGCTCGCGGTGGAACTGCACGAGTGGCTGGGTCAGCTTTGGTACCGGTGGCGCGGCTGACGAAACACCGCCCCCGATGCCATCCCTGTCCCCTCCCCGGTCATGAGATCAGGGCGTGGAGGGCCCGTTGCACCGTATGGGACAACCCTGCCCAGTTCTGTTGAGCCTCCTCCCACTCCCCCAGTTCGATCACCCCTTTCAGCCGGATGGCCTGGGTCACCACCCGTTTGGCCCCCACGCCCGCGGCAGACTCACGCAACCGTTCCAGTACCGCGAATGCCCCCGGGAGATCCTGGTTGAGCAAAGCGGTCCGCAAGTTTTCCATCTGTCGGGAGGCGGTTTCGACAAACGCACCGGTCTCGCTCACCACCGCTTTTCCAGGATCCGGAGATCCGATCCGGCAGGCGGTTTCCCACACCCCGTCCGCCACTGTCCCGGAAAACAGCACGATCACATCGGTTCCCGTCGCTTCCGCAGTGCGCATGCGAATGTCGCCCCCCAGGGTCCGGGCGATCAATCGGGCGGAATAGGTGCCCAATCCGGTTCCCCCGGCCTTGCCGCAGGTGGCGTATTTGTCAAAAAAGGTCCCGCGTATCGCCTCCGGCACCGCGCCGGCATTGTGAATGACGATACATCCCACCCCATCGATCCGGGTGAGGGTAATGGTCACCACCTGTTGGGGCGGAGAGGCTTCGACCGCGTTCTTGATCAGGTTGGACAGCATCGAGTAACACAACACCGACTCGGCCTGCACCACGAACCGGTCCGCTGCATCCGCCTCCCGGTCATCCAGATGGATGCGCAAGGTCAATCCATTGCCAAACAGCAACGGCGTCATATTGACCTGGATGGTGCGCACAATAGCCAAAAGATCCACATCCTCCGGCTTGCACACATATTCTCCCCGCTCCATTTGATACAAACCCAAGGAGAGATTGACCATATGCAAAACATTGACGCCGGCATCATGAATGATTTTAATTTTTTCTTTTTGCAACACAGTCAAACCATCCTGATTCAACAGCAGGTCCGTGAAACCGATGATGCTGTTCAACGGAGTCTTCAGGTCGTGTCTGACGATCTGATCCACATCGTGTTTGATTTTTTCCGCCTCAATCAATTTGACATTGAGAGAGACCAGCCCCTGATTGGCCACTTGCAAATCCCGGTACGACAACTCCAGCCGCTTGGCCAGCTCTGCCCGTTGCAACCAGGCTTGAATCCGCGCCCGCAGAATGGTGGGACGGGGGGGTTTGTTGATGAAATCATCCCCTCCACACTCCAGACATCGGGCCAACTCCCGATCGGTCTGCACCGAAGTCAGAAACACCACCGGCACCCCCCCTCCGGAACCCACCCTGGCCTTGATCCGCTGGGTGGCCTGATAGCCATCCAGCACCGGCATCTGGATATCCATCAGGATCAGGTCACAGTCCGGGCCACAGTCATCCAACTGGTCCAGCGCCTCCTGTCCGTTGACGGCCAGAACCACCCGATGTCCCTCCTGACGCAACATCTCCTCCAGAAACAGTCGCGTCACCGGATCGTCATCGACAACCATAATGGTGGCAGTCATGGGCCCCTCATCCGGATGGCAGCAAACAGGCGTCCGCATCCGGATCCAGGACTTCCGGATCGGCGAAAGTCTCACGGATTTCCAGAATGGCCGGCAGATTTTCACAAAACACCCGCACCAGTTCGGGATCGAAGGCGGTTCCGGAACAGCGTTTGATCTCCTCCACCGCCCGTTCCACACTCCAGGGCTGCTTATAGGGACGCCGGGAAGTCAAGGCATCGAACACATCCGCCAGACTGCAAATGCGACCCATGATGGGAATCGCCTCTCCCGCCAGACCATAAGGATAACCACTGCCATCCCAGCGTTCGTGATGGGTCAGGGCGATGGTGTGGGCGGTGCGCAACAACAAAGAAGGCTCATCATCCAGCAATTGTCCCCCCAGCAGGGTATGGGTCTTCATCACCCCGAACTCCTGGGGAGTCAGCTTCCCCGGTTTGAGGAGAATGCAATCCGGAATGCCGATCTTGCCCACATCGTGCATGGGGGCGGCCTGCAACAGCAACGCCTGATCGTGGACCGTCAACCCCGACACCCGCCCGATCAGGGTGGAATAGTGGCTCATGCGCTGAATGTGTTTGCCGGTTTCGTTATCCCGGTATTCCGCCGCCTGACCCAACCGGCGGATGATCTCCATCCGGGTGCGCAACAGCTCAAATTCCCGATCCGCCAAGGCCTGGGCGGTCCGGGCGGCCCGCAGGATGTAACGCATCCGATGGCCCAGCAAACCCCAGTTGATGGGCTTGGTGATGAAATCCGTCGCCCCCGCCTGATAAGCGCGTTCGATGGAGGTCAAATCATCCAAAGAGGTGGCCATCACGATGGGCAGATGTTGCCGGCCTTCCATGGCCCGCACGGTCTCGCACAACACAAATCCGTTCATGCCGGGCATCACTACATCGGAAATTACCAGATCCGGCATCTCCCGCTGCAACCGCTCCCAGGCCTGCAACCCGTCTTCCGCCTCGATCACGCGAAAGCCTCCCTGTTCCAACGCCTCCCGCATGGGCAGGCGTTGCAGAAATTCGTCATCCACGATCAACACCAAGGGATGTTCAAGATCGTCTGCCGGTTCATTCATGATGGATATCCCCTTCCCGCTGCGAGTCACACAAAGCCTGCAACGCCTGTCTGGCCTCATCAAACAGGGCATCACTGTGTTGAAAATGTCGGCTCACCGCCGCCAGATCCCCGTGTTCCATCTCCATGGTTCGCGCCAACTCCGCCAGACGGGCCACCCCCATGGTGAGACTGGAAGATTTCAAGGTGTGGGCCGCGACCCGCACCCCTTCGGAATCCCCCTGTTCCAAAGCCTGTCGCAATGCCTGCATCAATTCCGGGGTGCGCAGCAGATAGTGCTCCACCATTTTGCCCAGCAGATTGGTCCCCCCTTTCTGGACCAGTTCCAGAATGCGCCCCACAGCCTCCCGATCCAACACCGCCAATTCCGATTCATCCAGTCCCATGACGACCGGCAACAACACCGCTCCGGCCGAGGAATCGGAGTCGCTTTCCCGCCCCCGGGGTTCACGCACCTCATGGGGCAGCCAACGGTGCAAGACCGCACCCAGTTCCGCCTGACTGAAAGGCTTGTGCAGATAGTCGTTCATGCCCACCGCGTTGCACTTCTGTCGGCTTTCCTGCAACACATGGGCGGTCAGGGCGACGATGGGAATGGAGGAACGACCGGCCATCTTTTCCCAAATGCGCAAGCGTCGGGTGGTTTCAAAACCATCCAGAATGGGCATCTCGCAATCCATGAAAATGACATCGAACCCCGGCACCGTATCCCGCACCAGGGTCAATGCCTGCTGACCGTTGAACGCCACGGTCACCTGGCATCCGAACAGTTCCAGGGTGGCCATGGCCACCTCCTGATTGACCGGATTGTCTTCCACCAGCAGAACATGACCGCTGAAACGCACAGTATCCGGGGAAAGGGAAGTCTGATCGCCCTGCCAGGCGGCGATTTCCTGGAGATCCCCCTGGCGCTGCTTGCCGAAACGGGCCGTAAACCAGAAGGTCGATCCCTGACCCGGGGCGCTTTCCATCCACAGCTCCCCGTCCATGATGGAGACCAACTGCCGGGTGATGGCCAGACCCAACCCGGTGCCACCAAAACGACGCGCCACGGAAGGGTCTTCCTGGGAGAAGTTCTGAAACATCTGGCTCTGGTAATCCTCGGAGATGCCGATTCCCGTATCCATCACACAAAAACGCAACAGGATATCCGCCTCCCGCTCCTCCACCACCCCCACCGACAGTCCCACCGACCCCTGATCCGTGAACTTGACCGCGTTGCCCAACAGATTGAACAGGATCTGACTGAGCCGATACGGATCCCCCAACAGTTGTCTGTTCTCGTCACCCACCCGGTTGAAATGAAAATCCAACCCTTTGCGCAAGGCCCGTTGCGTGAAAATATCGCAGATGTCCCGGATCACCACATCCAGATCAAAACGCAACATTTCCAGGAACAGCCGCCCCTCCTGGATCTTGGCGAAATCCAGAATATCGTTGATGATGCGCAGCAAGGTGCGACCGGAACGATGAATGGTCTCGACATAATGGCGTTGCTGTTCGGTCAGTTCGGTGCGCATGATCAGATCGGCCATGCCCAGCACCCCGTTCATGGGGGTACGGATTTCGTGGCTCATGTTGACCAGGAAAATCTCCTTGGCCCGGGCACCGGATTCGGCGGCATCCCGCGCTTTTTCCAGCTCTTCGGTCCGCAGGCGCACCAGTTCCTCCAGGTTTTCCCGATAGCGGCGCAACTCATCTTCGGCCTGTTTGCGCACGGTAATATCCTGATGAATCCCCATCCACACCTCGCCATGTTCGGCGTGGGTCAGGGTGGTGATGGAGATATGGCCCCAAAAGAGGGTGCCATCCTTCTTGATGTTCCGGACCTCCCCTTCCCAGATCCCTTTGCGATACAACTGGCTGACAATCCCCTGCACCACGGCGTCGATGGCCGGATCCGTGCCCGCGTGGGTCACGGCAATGGTATGACCGATGATCTCCCCCCGACCATACCCGAACATTTTTTCAAACCGACGGTTCGTGTAGACAATCACCCCATCCAAGGCCCGCACCAGACACACCCCTTCGGTCATGTGTTCCAGCATGCGGGCTTGCAACCGGATGTCCTCCTCCCGGGCGGCCCGGGCGTCGATGCGCAAATGGCTGTAGCGCTCGGGCATGACCGGATCCATCAGACCGAAATTCTCGATGATCTCGAACCGGCCTTCCGGGGTGCAACGGGACAAAAAGGTGTTCACCCGGGCGTGATGGGTCATCGGATCCATGTGTACCCGCCCCTGGGGACCGGTGACCGCGAGCCGCTCCAACGCGTTCACCAACGCTTCGGAATCCAGGGTGCCGGCTTGGTTCGCCGCCTGGGCGAAGGCCTTGACGCACAGACAGGCCCCCTCGCCAAAATTGGTGAGAATGCCGTTGCCCGCAGGCCACAGGCCGGTGACGCCGGGCATGGCGGCCAACCGATCCAGAAAACGTCGATTCTCGTCGGTATCGACCGTCATGAAGTAGGTATTGCTGGAATAGTGCCCCCCACGCACCTTCGGCTCCAGATGACTGGCCATCAACTCATCATAATGGCCCATGACCACCACCATCCGCCCGGTGAGTCCCAAAGCAGAAAAACGCGACAGCAGCAGCAGTTGATCGGCTCCGGCAAAATAAGGCACAAAAACCGTGGCCCCGGAGGCGGCCACCTGTGCCAGCAAGGCATCGATCCGCTCCCGGGTCACGCCGAGGGGCAGATACTCCTCTCCCACCACCTCCCCCCCATCCTGCAACAACACCTCCTTGGCCGCCTCGATGGATCCCCGGGGCCATTCATAGTTGTTGCCGGCAAAAAACATTCTGCGACCGTGATGGGCATGCATGTACGGAATCATTTTGCCGATCTGCTGATTGGGCAGCGCGGCGAAATGAAAAAAATAACGGCTGAGAATGCTGCCTTCATAAAAGGAAAAATTCAATAACGGAATCTTGCGCGGCTCGGCCACCCGGTAGGCCACCGCGATGCGGGAATTGGACAGCAAATTGCCGATCATGGCCACACAACCATGATGCTCCACCAGTCGTTCCGCCGCCATCACCGCGCTGGGGGGCAGACTGCCATCGTCTTCCACCACCAGTCGCAAAGGCCGACCCAATACCCCGCCGTTTTCGTTCACCTCACGGGCGGCCAGTTCGGCGGCCATGCTGATCTCCGCACCATACATCCCCACCACACCGGTCATCGGTGACATCAGGCCCAACACCACCTCATGATCGTTGTATGATTTTTTCATGAGCTTTAATCATTCGCTCCCGCTCGGCTCGACTGCGCGCTTGTCCACAAAAAATTCTGCAATGCCTGTTTGACCTTTTCAAACTCCGGGCCAGTTGCACGCCAAGACTCCAGTACCCGCATGGAGTCGGCGTAATCACTCTCCATCACCCGTCCCAACTCCGCCAAACGGGCCGCCCCCATGGTCAGACTGGAAGACTTCAGGGTATGGGCCGCGACCCGCACCCCTTCCGGATCTCCTCGTTCCAGGGCCAGTTCCAGTTCGATCAGCAGTTCCGGCGTGCGTTCACAATAATGTTCCACCATTTTGACCAGCAGATCGGATCCCCCTTTCCGGGCCAGGGCCACAATCTGCTCCAAGGCCACCGGATCCAGGACCAAAGGCGTCATCCCCGCTTCTCCAAAGCCATTTTCCAGATCGACACCGCAGCCCGGATCCGCTCCCGACAAGCAAGCCAATCCATCCTCCCTCTCCAACACCTGCCCCGCCCCGAACGCCACACCGGACGATACAGTGGCCATCACGGGACGCATCCCCCCATGGCAGGATGGCAACCAGCGTTGCAACAGCTTGACCAGATCCGACTGGCTGAAAGGCTTGTGCAAATAGTCGTCCATGCCGGCTTCCAGGCTCAACCTCCGGCTTTCCTCCAGGACATGGGCGGTCAGGGCGATGATTGGAGTCCGGGGCAGAGCGGCCTGTTTTTCCAACCGGCGCAACCGTCGGGTGGTCTCGAAACCATCCAGGATGGGCATTTCACAATCCATGAAAATGGCATCGAACGGTACCGTCGCGCTCTTCACCGCCGTCAACGCCTGCTGACCATTGCGCGCCACCGTCACCCGGAAACCGAACAACTCCAAAGTGGCTGCTGCCACCTCCTGATTGACCAGATTGTCTTCCACCAGCAATACATGTCCGTCAAAACGGGCGTTCTCCAGCAAAGCAGGCGCCTGCGTCCGCTCCCAATCCTCCAAATCCTTACGGTCCCCGGCCTGCTGCTTGCCGAAACGCACCGTGAAACCGAATTTCGCCCCCTGCCCCGGTTCACTCTCCACCCACACTTCCCCATCCATGACCCGTACCAACTGCCGGGTGATGGCCAAACCCAATCCGGAGCCTCCAAACTTGCGGGCGATGGAAGAGTCGACCTGGGAAAACGGCTGAAACAGATTCGGCACATACTCCGGGGCAATGCCGATGCCGGTATCGATCACCTCAAACCGCATCAGCACATCCGCCTCCCGTTCCTCCTGCACCCCCACCTCCAGGGTCACCGACCCCTTCTCGGTGAACTTGATGGCATTGCCCACCAGATTGAACAGAATCTGATTGAGCCGATAAGGATCCCCCAATAGATGAACCGGTACCCCCTCGGCGATCCGACATGTAAAACCCAGTCCCTTGTTGTGAGTCTGGGTGGCAAACATGTTGCGCAAGTCCTGAATCAGCTCCTCCAACTCGAACCGGAACAGCTCCAGCACCAGACGCCCGGCCTGAATCTTGGACAAATCCAGAATGTCGTTGATGATGCGCAGCAGCGTGCGCCCGGAACGGTGAATGGTATCGACATAATGGCGTTGTTTTTCCGTCAAGTCGGTACGCAGGATCAGATCCGCCATGCCCAACACCCCGTTCATGGGGGTACGGATTTCGTGACTCATGGAGGCCAGAAACCGCTCCTTGGCCTGATGGGCGGATTCCGCCTGTTCTTTGCTCTGGCGCAACCGCTCCTCCCAGCGTTTGCGCATGACCAGATTCATGGTGTCTTCACCGACGGACTGGAGTTGTCGCACATCCTCGTCATCATAAGGTTCCGGCTTGTTTCCCACCACCAGCATCATCTGCACCTTGCCATGCACCAACACCGGTACACTCAAAAACCGGGTGACGGATACCGGTTCATCCCCCTGTTCACGAGCATCACGGTTGGATTGGTAATCGTTGCAGATCATAGGCTTGAAATCCAGCATCATCTCCGCCCACGCCTCGGCGCGCTCCGGGAAACCCTGCAATGGCCAAGGGCACGCCGAACCCTTCCAGTCCCAAGAAATCAGCTCAAATCCACACGACTCCTCATCCAGCAGATGTATGCAACCGATCCCACTGCGGGTCAAGGTCTCGGCCACGGCCAAGGATTGGTCACACAACGCCTGCATACTGGCATCCATGGCACTCCGGTTGATCTCCATCATCAACCGCATGCGCTCTTCGTTAACCATCCGGGCGGCCAGCACGCGACGCCGTTCGGTGGCATCCCGCAGCATGAGCAGATAATGGTTGTGTCGGCGCAACCGCATCGGGGAAAGGGTGGCATCCACATACAACACGCTGCCATCCCGACACCGGAGCGGAATATCCCCATGATTGCGGGTACTCCCCGGATCCGCATGCTGAAACTGGTCAATAAAAGACAATAACGTCCCATCCGGATTGAGTTCAGCAATCCGCAACCCCCGTATTTCCGCCAATTTGAAGCCGGTCATCTGACAAAACCGGGCATTGGCCATCTGCAACAAACCGGTCTCGGGCACCAACAGGGTAATCCCATCGCTGGCGGCTTCAAAAATGGTCTTCAACGTCAACTGGCTTTCGGCAAGCCGTCGTATCACCACATCCCCAATCCGGATGAATACCACCCCGCCCACACCCAGCAACATCAGGGTGAGGGTCACGGTCTGGGCAACCGATTCCATCACCGGGGCACGCAGTTCGGCCATGTCGATCTTGATCACCATCCCCAAAGCCAAAGGGGCGATGTATTCGTAAGCGGCCAACACCTCCGTTCCCTGATAATCCTTGCCGATCACCACCCCGGATTTCTTTTCCAGGGCGTACCGCATGGGGGTGGCCTTGTCCTGATCACTCCAGGCGATGTATTCCGGAAGGGTTGCGGTATTATCCGCCGGTCGCTGTCTGAACAAAAACTGAATCTGCTCCCCGTGACGATGGGCAAACAGAATCTCTCCCGTGAATCCCAGCCCCTTATACCAATCCTGATAGATCCGGGACAACAGGGCAATGATGGGCTTGTCGTCACTCGTTTCGGTATATCTCGGGTCTTGAAAAACCAGTTCATGCAGGGTATTGATGAGCCGGACCTGACTGGAGGCCAACGCACTGAGGCGTACGCTTTCGCTGTCCAACGTGCGTTGATACAGAACATACAAGGTGCTGCCCGTACTCAGAAAAACCACCAGCACCATGATTCCCAGCAACAAAAACAGCCGTGCCTTTCCGCTCGCCAATCTCAACATAACATTCCGTCCCCCCAGACAAAACCATACCATCCAACCATTCCCCGCCCCCGGTCTGGCACCCTCCCGCCATTTTCAGCACCGGTGACCGCTTCTGCCGGGATCCAGATCCCTTCATTCCCCTGAATCAACAACCAGACCATCACAAGACCGATTGTGCGTTGCGAATCCCGGCCACCCGCATGCCGTTGCCGGATTCATACACCTCCAGATAGGTGCCATTCTCAAAGTGAAACTCCAGGCTGCGGAATTGTACAGGCGTTTCCCGCTCCTTCAAGACAACACTGGAGATTGCCAGACCTTCCAGACATTTCAAAATTTTCTTCTCTTCGCAGGTAATCATACCCTTCCGCCCCTTCTGACTAAGTTGAACCCGATGATCCTTCCCATGATCCGTGTTTATCACATGATTAACAATTAACACAAACCATGCCATATATTTCCACCAGACATCACACGCAACACTCTACCTATTACAACAGTCCATGACCACACGCTCGACAACTCAGGCTGACACTTGGGGATCATTACTCCATACATTCAATAAGAGTCGTTTTTATCATGACAGATTAAAGAAAAAAGGATTGAAATCAAATCGTCTCATCCGCTCCTGCGACAACCAACACCGCCAGACCGTCGCAATACGCAGCACAAGTGAGGCCAGATATCCCCCATAACCATCCACACTGCCACCCCCTCACGGGAAACGGCAGAAACCCATCCACGAATATCGCTCGGGGATGTGACACGGACACAGGCTGCAACATCCGTCATTCATTCCGGAAAAATTTCGGATAAGATCAAGATTATTCAACAGGATGCGAAAGATGAAAGAAACAAGCGGGCTGCAACAAACGTTGCAGGCTCCCCTCAATTCTGGACAGGCCGGTTGCTGCGACGGGTGATTCTTTGGTTCAATGCCTGCCGGGTCAAACCGAGCATGGCCGCCGCAACACCTTGATTGCCATGGCTCTTTTCCAAGGCATAACCGATCAGGTACGCTTCGGCCTCTTTGAGGGTGGGGGGGTTCTCCCCCGGAGCCCAATACAGAGGGGCATTATTGGTGGCGCCATCCTCTGACCGAGGCCGACTGCCCACCCCTTTCCCGACGACACGCCCCACTCCATGCCGAAACCCCTCCATGAAGAGAACCCCCTGGGTATGACGGGCCACCGCATCCATGACCATGGAGCGCAGCTCACGCACATTACCCGGAAAATCATATTGCTCCAGCAGATTCACCAATTGGGGATGCGGTGTGGGCGGAGGGATCAATCCGATGGTCTGAGAAATTTCTTTGATGAATCGATCCAACAACAACGGAATATCCTCCTGGCGTTCCCGCACAGGAGGAATGACGATGGCATGGGTGGACAAACGATAATAAAGATCCGCGCGAAACTTGCCGGCTTGAATCCGTTGCCTCAAATCCCGGTTGGTGGCCGCGACAATGGTCACGTCAGCGTTTTTGGAGGCATCGGAGCCCAACGGCTCAAATTTCTTCTCCTGCAATAATCGTAACAATTTCAACTGGCTGGACTCGGACAAATCACCGATTTCGTCCAGAAACAACGTGCCGCGGGCGGCTTTGCTCACCAATCCCTCCCGAGAGGTCTGCGACCCGGTAAAAGCCCCTTTGGTGTGCCCAAACAGGGTATCGGCGAACATGTGGTCATCCAGTCCCGCCACGTTGACCGGCACCAAAAGACCGGTCGCCCGACGCAACGCATGAAACGCTTGAGCAAACAACTCCTTGCCGGTGCCGGTCTCCCCCTGGATCAAAAGAGGCTCACCGGTGCGAGCGGCAGACTCCATATATTTGAATAGACCCAACATTTTCTGACTGCACGTCACAATCCCCTCGAACGCCTCCGGATGCTTCAGGTTTCCGCCCAGCAGATAATCCTTCAAGGTATCCGCATGCAGACGCAAACCCACCAACTCTTTGGCCTTGCGCACCGCGGCAATCAACCGTTCCACCTCCACGGGTTTGATCAGATAATCCGCCGCTCCATTTTTCATGCACGCCACAGCGGTATCCACATCCTGCAACGCCGTCACCATGATCACCGGAATATGGGGATGATGGGCCCTGATCTGCACCAGCAACTCCATGCCCGAAACGTGCGGCATGCGCATGTCCAAAAGCAGCACCGCGACACACGCACTCTCCAAAAAAGGCATCACCTCGCGACTGTCGCTCAGGGTCTTGACCGGACCCAGCCCATGATGGCTCAACAACAATCGCAGGCCCAACAACAGATCGGCCTCGTCGTCCACCACCACCACCAGGGGGGCCTGATGACCCTGACAGGACTGGGGAAAAGAGGGCAGGGAAAGATCAGGATCTGGTAAAATCACTGTTCCACTCCGGAAAAACGATGGTCACCCGGGTACCCTGGCCAAGCTCCGAATGGACCGATAGCGTACCTTGATGCACCGTGATGATTCTCTTGGTGATGGAAAATCCCAACCCCATCCCCCCAGACTCCGGACGGGTGGTGAAAAAAGCCTCCCCGAGACGGGAAAGATGTTCCGGCGCGATGCCGCACCCGGTATCGCGGATTTCCACCCGAACACCCCGGGAGAGCGGATCCGGCGCCATGGCGATGGCAACCGCCTCTTGCGGAGTACCCAGGGACTGCAACGCATTCAAAATCAGATTGGTGAACACCTGAAACAACTGCTCCGGATTGCCCTGCACCATGTGTGGACAGGATTCCCATTGCGTGTCGAAATGATTGGTATGGCGCCTGATCCTTTCGCGCAAAAACAATGCCGAACGATTCAAAATCTCTCGCAGATCCACCGGTTGCATGATGGGTTGCTGCTGCGGACGCGCCAACATTTTCATGTTGTTGATAATGGCCTTGATGCGCCGGGCATTCTCCTCGATGCCATACATCAAGGCCATCACGGTCTCTCCCGTCTCGGAGTAGGACGCGCCCCCGAAAGAAAAATCACCGTTGCGATGGTAATAACCATCCAGAATCTTCTGGGCATCCTGCCACATGACTTGTAACAGATTGGTGTTCACCATGATGATATTGTTTGGATTGTTCACCTCGTGGGCAATGCCCGCCGCCAACAGCCCCATCGAGGCCAACCGGTCGTTCTGGTAGGTCTGCTCCTGCAAGCGCACCCGCTCCTCGGCAGCCTGCTTGATGGCCGTGATATCCTCGACAGCCCCCAACACCCCCACAATGGCATGATCTTTTCCCCGCAATGGAATCTTGGTGACCGATCCCCATCCCGGGGAACCATCTTTTCTCACGATGGTAATCTCCCGCCTGTACACCCCCTCCTGACTTGCAATCACAAGACGATCAACACGACGATACTCCTCCGCCAGATTGGCCCAGGGCATGTCATCATCGCTTCTGCCAATGACCTGATCGGGATGATCCAAACCCGCCACATCCAGAAAAGATCGATTGCATCCCAGATAAATCGACTGGGTATCCTTCCAGAACACCTGAATCGGGATGGCGTCCAGAATGGTGCGCAACATGCGGTTGGTGTCCCACAGTTGCAACTCATTTGCAATTTTTTCCGTCACATCCAGCAGGGTCAGAATCAACCGCTCCACCTGCCCATCCGCCCCCCGAATGGGCAACAGCGACCAGTCCCAATAGGTCACCCCCCATTCGGGATGATCGGGCAACCTGAACGGATCGGCCTCGATCGTAAACGGCACGCCGGTCTCCACCACCCGCCGGAAAATGGCCTCGTTTCCCGGATGGGGATACTGGACAAAATGATTCTTTCCCGGAAAAAACGCCACATCCAGGGCACATTGCTCGGCATAGGAGCGGTTCACCCGAATGAAGTTGAACTCCCGATCCAGAAACGCAATGGACAAATGACTGGTATGAAACAGGCTTTCCAACAGTTCGTGGAAGTTGCGCAAGGCATCCTCGGTACGTTTGCGCTCGGTGATGTCGGTATCGATGGCACCGATCCCCAACAGTTGGCCATTCTCGTCATACATGGGAAACTTGACGGACAGATAGGTACGTTGTGTATCCCCATCACGCACCACCAGCTCTTTTTCGATCAGGGTTTGTTGTTGTACAACCAGTCGGTCATGCTGCCAATGGCTGATGGCGATCTCTTCGGGCATCAAATCAAAAACGGTCTTGCTGCCCAACTCCTGTCCCTTGACCCGGAACAACTCCTCGAAACGACGATTGGCCAACAGATGATGCCCCAGCATATCTTTCAGATAAATCAAAGCATTTGAATTATTGATAATGCCCAGCAAACGGCTTTCGCTCAACGACAGCGCCGCCAAGGTGCGATGCAAGGTGACCACCGCCATCTGACGGGTCGCATCCAGCGAGACAAAATGCAAAAATTGCCTGCGGGTGATCGCCACCGCAATCAGGCTGACCACCATCACAAACAACACACTCATCCAAAGCGCCTTCTGCTGGGCACGCACCACTTCCTGATGGAAAAACAAGGCCTTGTATTCCGCAAAGCTGACCACCTCGTTGATCAGATGCTCCAGCCTCACAATGCGCTCCCGGCTCATCTCCTGCTCTTTCTGGATCGCTTCCGGCAGATTGCCCAATCGCACCAGATCCACCACCTCCTGCTGCATGTAACGCAACTCGACACACTCCTGCCGAATGTGACGCACCAGTTGCGAACTGCCCAAAAACCGTTCCCCGATCACATTCAAATTGGTGTTGAATTCAATCTCCTGCTGCTTCATGGCCTGCCAGGTGTCACTCTCGGGATCAAACCCCTGCTCGTTGAAGAGATTGCGAATGATCAACTGCATCTTCCAAAGAGAGGACTTGGTACGTTGGGCCGCATTGCTCACCTGAAACGGATGCCTGTAAAGCTTGTCATTGGCCTCAACAATGGTCTCCATCTGGAAAATCAACAGGGATCCCATACCGATCATCAGCAAGACCTGCAGGAAATAACCACCCCATTTCTGCTCTCGAACATTCAACTGGCGCCACATGGCCCATCTCCTAATTACACCCATAAAAAAACACCGGCCAGTCCCGCTCCCGAAGGAGAAGGACTGGCCGGTGGGAAAAAGTCAAACCGTCAGGCTATAGAGCAATCAGCTCAGCACACCCAACACGGTGGTCAACTGATCACTGGTCAACACACCCAGTTGGGTCGTGGTGAATCCACCATACGTGGTGCCACCCAACGTCACACCCGACACCTGAGTCGAGGTGAGTCCACCCAACGCAGTCGTGGTCATCACCGCGATGTTGGTGGTGGTCAGATACGAGATGTCCAGATACTCCAGACCCCGCACCTGGGTTGAGGTCAAAGAAGCCACCTGGGTCGTGGTCAACACCGACACCTGGGTGGAGGTCAACGCCGCCACCTGTGCGGAGTTGATACCACCAAACTGGGTGGCGGTCAGGTAACGCAGATCGGTCGTGGTCAACACACCCACCGAACTGGTGGTCAACGCGCCCAACTGGGTCGCGGTCAGACTGCCCACCTGAGTCGTGGTCAACACCATGACATCGGTGGTCTCCAGTCCGCCCATCTGGGTGGTAGTCAAACCGCCCATCTGGGTGGTGGTCAACGACGCCACCTGAGTCGTGGAGAGCGCCGCCACCTGCGTGGACTTCATGCCGGACATCTGCGTGGTGGTCAAAGTACGCAGGCCGGTGGTGGTCATGGAACCCAGTTGCGTCGTGGTCAACACCCCAAGCTGGGAGGAACTGAAACCGCCCAACTGGGTCGTGGACATGATCGCCACCGCCGTGGTGGACAGACCACTCACCGAGGCCGTACCAAACCCGCCCAACTGGGTCATGGTCAAGGCACCCAGCATGGTGGTGGACATGCCACCCAACGACGTGCTGGTCAGGCCACCCAACTGGGTCGTGGACATGGAGGCCATGCCCGTGGTGGTGAGGCCGGAAAGCTGCGTCGTGCTCAAGGCACCCAACTGAGTGGATTTGAAGCCGCTCAACTGGGTGGTGGTCAACGCCTTGAGGCCGGTCGTGCTCAACACGGCAGTCAGCGTGACCGTCAAACCGCCCAACTGGGTCATGGTCAAGGCACCCAACTGGGTAGTCGTGATCGCCCCGATCTCGGTGGTGCTCAGACCAGCCACCTGGGTCGAGGTCATGGAATCCACCTGGGTGGTGGTCAGAATCGCAAACTGGGTCGTGGTGAACGCCGACAGTTGCGTGGTCTTCAGCCCCAACACCTGGGTGGTGCTCAACGACTTGAGGCCGGTGGTGGTCATCACCCCCATCTGGGTCGTCGTCAAACCGCCCACCTGGGTCGAGGTCAAACCGCTCACCTGGGTGGTGGTCAACACCGCGATCACGGTGGTGGTCAAGCCACCCACTTGGCCCGAACTCAAGGCACCCATCTGAGTCACGGTCAAGGAACCCAACTGCGTCGTAGACATGCCCGCCATCGTGGTGCTGGTCAAACCGGCCATCTGCGTGGTGGACAGCGTGACCACACCCGTGGTGGTCAACGAACGCATCTGCGTGGTGGTCAACACCGCCAGTTGGGTGGATTTCAGGCCACTCAACTGGGTGGTGGTCAGGGCCACGAGGCCGGTGGTGGTCAAACCGCCGGTCTGAGTGGTGGTCAACGCCCCCAACTGAGTCGTACTCATGCCCACCAACTGAGTCGTGCTCATGCTGCTCAGTTGAGTCGTGTTCAATCCCACCACCTGGGTGGCAGTCAGGGAATTCACCTGGGTGGTGGTGAGAATACGCACCTGAGTGGTGGTCATCCCGTTCAACTGGGTGGTCTTCAGACCGCTCAATTGAGTGGTGGTCAAGGTGGCCAGACCCGTGGTGGTCAACACACTGGCCTGGGTGGTGGTCAACGCCCCCACCTGGGTCAGGGTGAGGCCCGTCAGCATGGTCGTGGTCAGAGCCGACAGATGGGTCGTGGTCATGCCACCCACCTGAGTCGCGCTCAACGCACCCAGATTGGTCGTACCCAGGGAACTCAACAACGTGGTGGTCAAAGCCGCCACGCCGGTGACCGTCAAACCACCCACCTGAGTCGTGGCCAGGGAATTGATCCCGGTCGTGGTCAGGGAAAGCAGTTGGGTGGTGGTCAACACCGCCAACTGGGTGGACTTGACGCCGCTCAACAACGTGGTGGTCAAGTTGGCCACACCGGTGGTGGTCAAACTGCCGGTCTGGGTCGTGGTCAGACCGCCAATCTGCGTGGAGGTCAGGCCGCGCAACTGGGTGGTGGTCAAGGTGGCCACACCGGTGGTGGTCAGACCCGTCAACTGCGTGGAGGTCAACGACGACAATTGCGTGGTCGTCATGGTGGCGGTCTGCGTGGTCGTCATCATCTCCAACTGGGAGGTTTTCAATCCGCCCAACTGGGTCGTGGTGATCGACTGCAATTCCGTGGTCGTCAACGCCTTGGTCAGCGTGGTGGTCAACACACCCAGCTGAATCGAGGTCAACCCGGTGATCTGGGTGGTGGTCAGATTGGCAATCCCCGTGGTGCTCATGCCGGCAATCTGAGTCGCGTTCAGGCCACCGATCTGCGTGGTGTTCATGGCACGCAGTTGAGTGGTGGTCATGGCCACAAGCAGCGTGGTGGTCAAACCGCCCAGCTGGGTCGTGCTCAACGCCACAAGCCCGGTGGTGGTCATCGTGCCCAACTGGGTGGTGGTCAACACCCCCAATTGGGTCGATTTCAGGCCACCCAACTGGGTGGTGGTCATGGCCACGATCTGAGTGGTGCTCAATCCGCCCATCTGAGTGGTGCTGAGGCCACCGATCAGGGTGGTGTTCACGGCACTCAACTGGGTGGTCGTGAGGGTCTTGATTCCCGTGGTGGTCAAACCACCCACCTGCGTCGAGGAGAGGGACCCGATCAACGTGGTGGTCAGAATCGCCACACCCGTGGTGGTCATGGCCCCGAGCTGCGTGGATTTGAGTCCACCCACCTGCGACGTGGTCAGGGAGGCGAGTTTGGTGGTGGTCAACAAAGCCATCTCAGTGGTGGAAAGCACCGCCATCTGCTGAGAGGCCATGCCACCCATCTGGGTCGTGCTGAGAGACGCAAAACCCGTGGTGGTCAGACCCGCCACCTGCGTGATGTTGAACGCGGCAATCTGCGTGGCGCTCAATCCACTCAATTGGGTGGTGGTCAGGGTGGCCAGCTCCGTGGTGGACAGACCGCCCACCTGGGTGGTGGTGAACGCCCCCATCATGGTCGTGGTGAGCGCGGCCATATGGGTCGTGGACAGACCCGCAACCAGGGTGGATTTGAGGCCACTCAGATTGGTGGTGGTGATCGCGAGCATACCCGTGGTGGTCAACGCACTGAACTGGGTGGTGGTAAGACCGCCCAACTGCACCGACCCCAGATTCGCCACCTGGGTCGTGGTCAAGGTGTTCATCCCGGTGGTGGTCATGCCGGTCAACTGCGCCGTGGTCAACGAGCCCAGCAGCGTGGTGGTCAAGGTACGCAACTGGGTGGTGGTCATGGAGCTAAGCTGGGTCGATTTCAAACCACCCAACTGGGTGGTGGCCAGATTCGCCACCTGGGTGGTGGTCATCGCCAGCAACTGGGTCGCCGTCAGGGCACCCACCTGGGTGGATTTCATGCCGGAGAGCAACGTGGTGTTCAACGAGGCCAGACCCGTGGTGGTCAGACCCGCCACCTGGGTGGCCGACAAGGCGCCCACCAGGGTCGAGTTGAATCCGCCCAGCTGGGTCGTGGTCATGCTGGCCAAACCGGTGGTGGAGAAGCCACCCACCTGCGTGGTGCTCATGCTGCCCAATTGGGTGGTGGTCAGGTTGGCCGACAAGGTGGTGGTCAACGCAGCGAGCTGCGCGGACTTCAAGCCGCCCAACAAAGTGGTGGTGAGGGATTTCAGACCCGTGGTGGTCATCGCCACCGTCTGGGTGGTGGTCAGACTGCCCAGCAGAGTCGAGGTCAATCCGCTCAATTGGGTTGTGGTCATCACCGCCATGGCCGTGGTGGTCACGCCGCCCACCTGCACAGAGGTCAACGCCCCCAACAAGGTGGTATTCAGCGCACTGAACTGCGTGGTCGAGAACGCCCCCATCTCGGTGCTGGTCAAACCGCCGATCTGGCTGGTGTTCAAGGAGGCCAGACCCGTGGTGGTCAGGCTGCGCAGTTGCGTGGTGGTCAACGCCGCCAACTGGCTGGATTTCACGCCACTCAGCTGGGTGGTGTTCAACGTGGCCACACCGGTGGTGGTCAAGGAGGCCACCTGGGTCGCGCTCAGACCGCCCAGAGAGGTCAAGGTCATGCCACCCAGTTGCGTGGTGGTCAACAGCCCGATCTGGGTGGTGTTGAAGCCTCCCGCCTGCGTGGAGCTGAGGGAAGCAATCTGCGTGGTGGTCAGATTGGCGGTCTGGGTGGTGGTCAGGGCCGCCAGTTGGGTGGTTTTGATGCCACTCACCTGGGTGGTGGTCAGGGCACGGACCGCCGTGGTGGTCAACACCGCCGCCTGCGTCACCGACAACTCACCCAATTGGGTCAAGGTCAGTCCGGAAAGCAGGGTGGTGGAGAGGGCCGCCAGACCGGTGGTGCTCAAACCACCCACCTGTGAAGCATTCAAGGAACCAAGCTGAGTGGTATTCAATCCGCCCAACTGGGTGGTGCTCATCGCCTTGATCAAGGTGCTGGTCAATCCGCCCACCTGGGTGGTGCTCAACGAAACCAGACCCGTGGTGGTCATCACGGAAAGCTGGGTGGTGGACAGGGCGGCAAACTGGGTGGATTGCAGACCCGAGAGCAAGGTGGTGGTCAGGGTAGCCAGACCGGTGGTGGTCAATCCGCCCATCTGGGTGGCCGTGAGGCCGCCGATCTGGGTGGTTTTCATGCCCGCGATCTGGGTCGTGGTCATGGCGGTGATCGCGGTGGCACTCAACCCAACCACCTGGGTGGCGGTGAGGGAAGAGAGCTGGGTCGTGTTCATGTTCCGGAACTGGGTCGTGGTCAACGCCGCCAGCTGCGTGGTCTTCAGGCCACCCACCTGGGTGGTGGAAAGCGCCGCCACGCCGGTGGTGGTCAACACCGCCATTTGCGTGGTGTTCAAGGCACCCACGATGGTGGCGGTCAAACCGCTCAACTGGCTGGTGGTCAGAACCGCCACCTGAGTGGTGGACAGGCCACCCACCTGGGCCGAGCTGATCGCCGCCAGATGCACCGAGGTCAGGCTGGCCGTCTGGGTGGTGGACAACGCTCCCAGACCGGTGCTGGTGATGCCGGTGATCTGGGAAGTGGCCAGGGAAGCCAATCCGGTGGTGGTCAGGGAACGCAGCTGCGTGGTCGAAAGCGCGGCCAACTGGCTGGACTTGATGCCACCAATCTGGGTGGTATTCATGGCCACCAACTGGGTCGTGCTCAAACCGATCGCCTGAACCGTACTCAACCCGGACAGTTGGGTCGAAGTCATCCCCGAAAGCTGGGTGGTAGAGAGAGAACCCAGAATGGTCACGGTGAGGCCGCCGATCTGGGCCAGACTCAGGGTATTGACCTGGGTGGTGGTCAGGTTACCAGTCTGGGTGGTGGTCATGGCCGCCAGTTGGGTGGATTTCAATCCACCGATCTGGGTGGTGCTCATGGAACGCAAGCCGGTGGTGGTCAACACCGACAACATGGTGGTGGTCATGCTCCCCAATTGGGTGGAGGTCATGCCGCCGATCTGGGTCGTGGTCACCTTGGAAAGCTGCGTGGTGGACATGCCCCCCACCTGGGTGGCACTCAAGCCGCCCAATTGGGTCATGGTCAGGGACGAATACTGAGTGGTGGTCAGCGTGGCCATGCCGGTGCTGCTCAGTCCACCCAGCTGGGTGGTGCTCAGGGAGGCCAGACCCGTGGTGGTCAAACCGCTGATCTGGGTCACGGTCAAGGCCGTCAACTGGGTGGATTTGATCCCGCTCAGTTGGGTCGTGTTCAAAGAGGCCAGACCGGTGGTGGTCAACCCCCCCACCTGCGTGGCGGTCAACGCGCCCAATTGCAGCGTGTTCAGGCCACCCAACTGGGTGGTGCTCATGCCCGTGATGCCGGTGGTGGTCAAGCCACCCATCTGGGTCGAACTCATGGAACCAAGTTGGGTGGTGGTCAGGCTGCGCAATTGGGTGGTGCTCATCACTGCCAGCTGAGAGGTCTTGAGACCGCCCACCTGGGTGGTGGTGAGAGCACCCATCTTGGTGGTAGTGAGGGCAGACGCCTGGGTCGTGGTCAAGGCACCCAACTGACCGGAACTCACCCCACCCATCTGGGTGGTGCTCATGGCAGCCAGCATGGTGGTGGTCAGCGACGCCATCTGGGTGGCGGTCAGGAAGCTCATCTGGGTGGTGGAAAGAATCGCACCCTGGGTCGTGGTCAACGCCGCGATTTGCGTGGTCTTCAAGCCGCCCATCTGGGTCGTGGTCAAGGCCAACACCTTGGTGGTGGTCATGGCCGACACCTGGGTGGTGGTCATGCTCGCCATCTGCTGAGAGGCCAAACCGCCGGTCTGGGTGGTGGAAAGTGCCCCCAGTCCGGTGGTGGAAAGATTCTCCACCTGGGTGATGGTCATGGACCCGATCTGTGTGGCGGACAGGCCACCCAGCTGGGTGGTGCTCAGGGCTTTCATCGCGGTGCTGGTCAAACCGCTGATCTGCGCGGTGGACAAGCCACCCAGCTGGGTGGTGGTCAGCGTGCCGGTCTGGGTCGTGGACAGATTCGCCAGTTGCGTGGTCTTGACGCCGCTCAATTGGGTGGTGGAGAGGGTCGCGAGTCCAGTGGTGGTCATCACGGCCAACTGGGTCGTGGAGATGGCACCCAACTGGGTCGAAGTCATGCCGGTCATCTGGGTGGTGGTCAGAACCGCCATCCCGGTGGTGGAAATCGCACCCACCTGCAACGAACTCAATCCACCCAGCTGGGTGGTGGTGAGGCTGCGCAGCAGGGTCGTCGAAAGCACGGAAAACTCGGTGGTGGTCAGGCCCAACAGTTGGGTCGTGGCCAGGGAGACCAAGCCCGTGGTGGTCATGGCACCGACCTGGGTGGTGGTCAACGCCGCCAGTTGGGTGGATTTCACGCCGCTCAACTGGGTCGTGTTGAGACTCGCCATGCCGGTGGTGGTCAGGCCGGTCATCTGGGTCGTGGTCAGGCCACCCAGTTGCGTGGTCCCCAGACCGCTCAGCGAGGTCGTGGTCAAGGCAGACAGTTGGGTCGTGGTCAGACCAACCACCTGCGTGGAAGAGAGTCCACCCAGTTGGGTCGTGGTCAGGTTACTGGTCTGGGTCGTGGTCAACGCCGCGAGATTGGTGGTCTTCAGGCCGCCGATCTGGGTGGTGGAAAGAGAACGCAACGCCGTGGTGGTCATCACACCCGACTGGGTGGTGGACAACGCCCCCAACTGGGTCGAGGTCAGACCGCTCAACACGGTCGTGGTCATGGCGAACAGGCCCGTGGTGGTCAGACCCGCCACCTGGGTGGTCTTCAAGGAACCCAGATTGGTGGTGGTCATGGCGTTCAACTGGGTGGTGGTCATCACCGCCAGACCGGTGGTGGACAGACCATTCACCTGACTCGTGGACAACGACCCGATACCCGTGGTGGTCAAGCCGCTCATCTGGGTGGTGGTCAACACCGCCAACTGGGTGGATTTCACCCCGCTCAACTGGGTGGTGGTCAGAGCCACCAGCTTAGTGGTGCTCAAACCTCCCATCTGCGTGACGGTGAGGGCACCCAGCAGCGTGGTGTTCATGCCGGTCATCTGCGTGGTGGACATGGCCGCCAGGGCCGTGGTGGTCAGACCCGCCACCTGCAACGAAGAAAGAGAAGAGACCATCGTGGTGGTCAGAATATTGGTCTGAGTGGTACTCATGGACGCAATATTGGTGGATTTCAGGCCAGCCACCTGCGTGGTGGAAAGGGCCAGAATCCCGGTGGTGGTCAACACGCTCGACTGGGTGGTGGTCAACACGCCCAACTGGGTGGCGGTCATCCCCCCCAACTGGGTGGTGGTCAGGGCCACAACCCCCGTGGTGGTCAGGGCGCCCACCTGGGTCGCGTTCAAGGAACCCACGGAAGTCGAACTCAATCCCCGCAACTGGGTGGTGCTCAAAACGCCAAACGCGGTGGTGGTCAATCCGGATACCTGGGCCGTACTCAAGGAGCCCAGCTCCGTGGTGGTCACGGATGCCAACTGGGTGGTGGTCAGTGAGGCCAGATGGGTGGACTTCAATCCGCTCAATTGAGTGGTACTCAAGGCCACCACCTGGGTGGTGGAGAGTCCGGAGACCTGGGTGGTGCTGATGGACCCCAGTTGCGTGGTGTTCATTCCCCCCAACTGGGTGGTGGTCAGGGTGCGCAAAGCGGTGGTGGTCAGGCCGGTGACCTGCGCGGAACCCAACGAGCTGATCTGGGTGGTGGTGAGTCCGCTCACCTGGGTGGTGCTCATGGCACCCAACTGGGTACTCTTCAGACCGCCCAACTGGGTGGTACTCAACGAGGCGACCCGGGTGGTGGTCAACACCGCCAACTGGGTGGTACTCAACGCCGCCACCTGGGTGGACTTCACGCCGCTGAGCTGAGTGGTGGTCAGGGAGTTCACACCGGTGGTGGTCAAAGCACCCACCTGGCCTGTGGTCAACACACCCAACTGGGTCATGGTGTAGGCGGAAAGCTGGGTCGTGGTCAGAACACTCACCTGCGTGGCCGTCAAACCCGGAACCTGGGTGGTGGTCAGCAGACCCATATGGGTGGTCTTGAGGGCACTCACCTGGGTGGTGGTTAAATATCCAAGGTCCGTTGCCGTAAACGTCGCCAAGGAGGTACTGGTCAGATTGGCAATCTGAGTCGTGGTCAGCATTTGAATCATGGTCGATGTAGCCATCTTGATTAGATCTCCTCTTGAGCGTCCCGCGGCAACCGAATTTCTGTGAGCACCATGCCGCAATCAGGCGCAACAGAAAAATTTTAAGGGGGTGACCGGAAAAATTATGGATGATTCATGAATTTCTTAACAGACTGACTTTCATCAACGAATAACACATTTTTGACGTTGGGTCAAACATAATCGCCTCCGCAATCCTTCATGCGTCAGGAAACCGCCATACAAATCCTTTTCAAGGACCATTCGGATCATGCCGTTTCCAGCCCCATCACAAGAAAAACAGAGACTCACATTCGCCTTATCGGCGTCCCTCTGCCAGCCTTGAACCTTTTTTGCGCAGACCGGGACCCAGGCATCACTTTTTACTCACTTTAAACAGCATGCAAAAAAAATACCATACATAAATCCCCGTTCGACCGCTCACGCCCCCCTTCTCTCCCCATCCGACCCGACAGAAATTGCCTCACCCTGCAAGAATTGCCGCCTGATCTAACGCTCCTTGAGGCTTTCATCCATAATGCTGGTCAGGGTGTACAGGAAATAGGTGATCAGCAATCGGGATCCCACCTTGATATCGGCGGTGAGTGTCATGCCACGAATCAACCGCGCCCCTTCCGGGAGATGCTCCAGATCGGTCTTGGTCAGCTTGACCCGACCCACATGAAACGCCCCGCCGGCATTGCGCGCCGCACTCTCCCGGCCATCGTTGACCCCCTGGAAGGACTCCTGACTCACAAACTGCAAACGTCCCTCCAACACTCCGTGGCGCTGATAGGGAAACGCGCTCACCTTGATCACCACCTTGTCACCGTTGCCCACATACCCCACGTCGATGGAGTCCAGCATGATCTCGGCGATCAGTACCGCGTCCGCCGGCACAATGGTGATCAGCAGTTCCGCCGGATTCAGCACCGATCCGGTGGCCCGTTTGGCCACATCCAGCACCACCCCATCCACCGGCGAGGTCATCACCTCCATGTCGCTCATCCGCCGGGCCTTGATCACCAGTTCATTGAGCTTGGCCGACTCGGTGCGCGCCTCGATCAACCGATCCAGCAACTGCCGAGTCCACTCGTCCACAAAGGTCTGACGCTCCGCCTTTTTGGCGGCCAGATTGTGTCGCATCTCCACCAGACGGTTGCCCGCCTCCTGATGGGCCTGTTCGGTGCGCACCCGGTTCACCTTGGAGTCCTGATACTGCAACTGACTGCCGGTGCCGCTCTTTTGAAGCGTATCCCGCATCCCTTCCACATCCTTGGAGATTTTCAGGAGCGTGGCCAAAGAGACCCGTTCATCCTCGGTGGAGCGGATGTTGGCTTGAAGGCGTTGAATCTCCTCATCGAACATCAGCAAACGGGACTGATACTGGGCTTGACGCTTGGTCAACAACGCCGACTGCAACCGTTCGTCCTGGTTGGGGGAGGCGCCGATTTCAAAGGGGGTGTTGTTGATTTCGTGTTCCAGACGCCGGATCTGCACCTGAAGGGCCTGCTGCTGGGCCAGAAGCGATGACAGATCGGCATGGGCGAAGGTGGCGTCGAAGGTGGCCAGGATCTGTCCCTTGGTCACCATGTCCCCAGCCTTGACCTTCAATTCGCGGATGATCGCCCGTTCCATGGGCTGAAGCTGCAACGGCGGGGTATCGGTGGTCAGGCGGCCATTGGCCACCACGATCATCTCCACCTCCACCAAAGAAGAAATCACCAAAGCCGACACCAGCATGCCGATCACCAGATAAAACACCGACATCAACAAAAAAGTCGGATTCTCCGCGATGATGACATCGATGCCCACCTGAAAGGGAATGGCGTCCGGCACCACCCGTTCGGAGCGTCTGGTCCACACCCGTGTCCAGATTCTCCGCCACAACCCGACCGACCGTCCACCAGAACCCGAGGCGGGTTGTCCCACCTCCTGGCCCGTCTCGGCCTGGCTCTGCTCCCCTGGTTTTTCCTTCATTTCGTTTCCTGGAAAAATGACCGACACCGCCGAACGCTTACCAGACCCGTTGGGCCTTGCAAATTCGGTGCCGCGTCACGTGACCCTGGCGAACACGCCGAGGAAACGCCTCAACCCCCAAACCGGTTCAAGCACCCCTGCCGTGCGTGGTGTGACTGGTCTGTTGATCCCACAGATGGCGATAGATGTCGCAGCGTTCCAGCAACTCTTCGTGGGTGGCGAAATCCACCACCTCTCCCTTGTCGAGCACCAAAATGGCGTCGGCGGAGACCAGGGAGGAGAGTCGATGGGAGACGATGATCATGGTGCGTCCCGCCGAAATCTTGTCGAGGCTTTGACGGATGATCGCCTCGCTTTCCGGATCCAGGGCGCTGGTGGCCTCGTCGAAGATCAACAATCGGGGACTCAGCAGCAACGCCCGGGCAATGGCGATCCGCTGCCGTTGTCCACCGGAGAAGTTGGAGGCGTTCTCCTCCACCCAGGTTTCGTAGGAGTGGGGCAAACGGTCGATGAACTCGTCGGCCCCGGCCAGACGGGCCGCCTCGATCACCTCGATCAAGGTGGCCTCGGGTCGGCCCGCGGCGATGTTTTCCCGGATCGTGCCCCGGAAGAGAATATTGTCCTGCAACACCACCCCGATGCTGCGGCGCAGATGGGCCAAATCGAAATGGCGGATGTCGTGGCCGTTGAGGTGGATCAACCCCTCCTGGGCGGTGTGGATCCCCTGAAGCAGACGGGTCAGGGTGGTCTTGCCGGAGCCCGACCGACCCACCACGCCGATCATGCGTCCCTCTTCCACCTTGAAGGACACCCGTTTCAACGCGGGCAGCACCGCCTTTTCGTAGCGGAAGGAGATGTTGCTGAACTCGATGGCCCCGGTAATGGGCATGCGGATGCCCCGTTGATTCGGATCCCGTTCCGGGGGATGGTTCATCACCGAACCGAGCATGCGCACGGCCAGGGCGGTTTGTTGGTATTCGTTGATCAAACCGACGATCTGCACCAAAGGCCCGGTCACCCGACCGGAAAGCATGTTGAAGGCCACCAGCGCCCCGAGGCTCAAGGAGTTGTCGAACACCTCCATGGCTCCCACGCCGATGATGGCCACCTGCATGCACGATTGCAAGGCACCGGTCAGCACCGTGGCCTTGATGCCGATTCCCCCCACTCTGGCGCGACTCAGAATCGATACTGCCACCTTGCGATCCCACGACGCCTTGCGCAACGGTTCCAGGGCCATGGACTTGACCGCTCGCATGCCGTGGATGGTCTCCACCAGATCCGCCTGCCGCAACCCTTCGGCATTGTAAAGCCCCTCCAGATGACTGCGGAAGGTGGGGAGCATCACCCCGATCACCGCCGCGATGGCCAGGGTGAACAGCAACACCACCAGGGTGAGGAGGCCGCTGTACATGGTCAGGCCCAGGAGCAGCAACGGCAAAGTGGCGGCATCCAGCAGGGTGTGAAACAGGGTTCCCGTCAAAAAATTGCGCACCACCTCGGTCTGCTGCATGTGACGGATCAAAATACCGGTGGTGGTGTTTTCAAAAAACGGCATCGGCAGATGCAGCAGATGGTGAAACGATCGGGACAACAAGCGGGCGTCGATCTTGTTGGTGGCCACCAGCATCAGATACTGTCGCACATAGCTGAACAACGCCTCGAACAGCATCACCACCAATAGGATGAAAATCAGGGTCAACAGGGTCTGACGGCTTTGATGTGGGATCACCCGGTCGATCATGATGTTGAAGAACATCGGCATGGCCAGGCTCAACACGCTCGACAGCAACGCTGCGATGGCCACATTGCGCAGCAGCTTGCGCTGATTGAGAATCTCCGGCATGAACCAGCGCAACCCGAAAGGCTGACGCTCCACTTCCGGTTCGTGCTCCCGCCGACACAGCAAGAGATTGCCGCTCCAATCCGCCTCGAACTCCTTGCGGGTCACCACCACGGTGCCGGTCTGTTCGCTTCTGGGGTCCATCACCGTGGCACTCGGCACCCCGTCGGCCGCCAGTGCCACCCGACTGACGATCAACCAATGACCGCTGCGGGTTTCGGCCATCACCGGATAGGCGCTGCCCAGTCCGGAGAGTTCCTTCCATTTGCGACCGGTGAGCAAGGCTCCTTTCAGCCCCACCTCCTGCATCAGCCGCAAAATCGAGCCGACGATATCCGCCTCCCGCGCACCGAGCAACTGCTCCGGGGTGACATCCACGCCGTGATGCCGACACACCAGAAACAAACACCGCAAGGCCGATAAAAACGGGGAAATGTTGGTCAAAGGAGCGGTCAAGGTTTTTCTCGGGGGCGTTATGGCGCTCCCCCCTCTTCAATTCAAATCAATGATGAAATCCTCGGGACTATCGTGATCCAGAAAGCGTCAAACATGCCGAGACACCCGGCAAAAGTCAAAGACAAAAACCGCCACGCCCCAAAGGGTGTCGAAAAGAATTCCCAATCCAGCCGAAATCGGCTAGAATGCTTTAATGATCATCACACCCCGGAAGGTGCCACGACGCACCCTCTTTAATCGTTCGATCCCCGGCTCTCCCCTCGAAGGTCACGATCATGAAATCAGGCAAGTCGAAAAACCGTACCCCCGCCCCGGCCTCATCGGCTCTGGTCGCGCCCATCCAAAAGGCGTTGGAACTCCACCAGGCGGGACGGCTGCAAGAGGCGGAGAGCCTCTATCGTCAGATTCTGCGGGATCAGCCACGCCATCAGGATGCCCACAACCTGCTGGGATTTCTCCTGCACCAACGGGGGGAGCGGGACGAGGCCATAGTCTCGATCCAAAAGGCCATCGCCCTGGATCCGGGCCAGCCGCTGTTTCACAACAACCTCGGCATCGTCTATCAAAACCACGGCAAACCCGCCGAGGCCATCGCCTGTTATCAAAAAGCCTTGAAACTCGATCCCCGCTATCAGGCGGCCCTGGGCAACCTGGGTACCTTGCACCAGTCCCAGGGACGGTTCGACGAGGCCATCGCCTGTCAGGAACAGGCACTGAAACTCGATCCGAACTTCTTCGAGGCCCATGCCAATCTGGGCAACATCCACTGTGAACAAAAACGGTTCCCGGAGGCCATCGCAGCGTATCAAACCGCTTTGAAACACAAACCAGATTACGTCAACGCCATGCACAACATGGCCTACGTGCTGCAAAAACTGGAACAGTACGACGACGCCATCCAGTGGTTGGAAAAAGCCCTGGCCATTCGTCCAGACTATCTGGAAGCCCTCAACTGTCTGGGCAACGTGTTGCAGGATCTGGGACGCTGGCAGGAAGCCACCGCCTGTTACCAAAAGGCCTTGGCCTTCAATCCCCGCTATCACGAAGCCCTGTGCAACATGGGCAATGTGCTGTGCGACCAGGGCCGACTCGACGAATCCATCGCCTGTCACCAGCAGGCTTTGGCCATCAAGCCGGATCTGCACGAATCCTACACCCACATGGCCAACGCCTTGCAACTGCAAGAGCGCATGGACGAAGCCATCGCCTGTTATCATCAGGCCCTGGCCATCAAACCCGGTGACGAAACCGCCCTGGAAAATCTCGGCGTGGCCTGCAACGTCCAGGGCGACCTGGAAGGGGCCATCGACTGCACCCGCCAACTCCTGGCCAAAAAGAAAGATGATCCCAACCTGATCGCCTCCCTGCTCAATCTGTTGCGGCAGATCTGCGACTGGCAGGATTGCCCGGCCCTGTTCGACGACATGATGCAACGTTTCAACCAGGGCAACAAACTGATCAATCCCTTTGTTTTTCTGACCCTGCCCACCACTCCCGCCGAACAGAAAGCCTGCGCCGAATACTACATCCACCGCAAATACCGGGCCCGCCGCAATCTGGCCGCCCAGCCCAACCACGACCCCCATCCCCGACGCATCCGCATCGGTTATCTCTCCTGCGACTTTCTCAATCACGCCACCGCCATCCTGATGGCGGAGATGATCAAGCTCCACGACCGGGAACGGTTCGAGATTTTCATCTACTCCTACGGCGACAACGACGGCAAGGAGATGCGCCAGCGCATCGTCGAAACCTGCGACCGCTTCGTGGACCTGAAAAACGTCGATCACGAAAACGCCGCCCGCCAGATTCACGCGGACGGCGTCCACATTCTGGTAGAACTCAAAGGGTTCACCAAAGGGGCACGGCTGGAAATTTCCGCCCAGCGCCCGGCTCCGCTCCAGATCAGCTGGCTCGGTTATCCCGGCACCATGGGGGCGCCCCACATCGATTACGTCGTCGCCGATCCGTTCATCATTCCCCACGGCCAGGAACACCACTACAGCGAACAGGTGGTCCGTCTGCCCCACTGCTACCAACCCAACGATCGCCTGCGGGCGCTGCCGGAGTCCGGCCCCAGCCGCGAGGCCTGCGGACTGCCCGCAACCGGATTGATCTTTTCCAATTTCAACCAAACCTACAAAATCACCCCGGAAATCTTCGCCGCCTGGATGGAGGTGCTGCGTCAGGTGCCGGAGAGCATTCTGTGGCTGCTGGAATCCAATCCCCTGGTGGCGGACAACCTGCGTCGGGAGGCGGAAAAACGGGGCATGGATCCGGCCCGCATCCATTTCGCCCCCAAACTGGGAGTGGCCGAACATCTGGCCCGTTATCATCTGGTGGATCTGGTACTGGACACCTTTCCCGTCACCTCCCACACCACGGCCAGCGACGCGCTTTGGATCGGCTGTCCCCTGGTGACCATCGCCGGTGACACCTTTGTCTCCCGAGTGGCGGGAAGCCTGCTGCACGCCATCGGCGCGCCGGAACTGGTGGCCACCAACCTGGAGGAGTACGTCTCCATCGCCTTGGAGCTGGCCCGGAATCCGGAACGCCTCCAGGCCCTGCGTACCCGGATTCAGTCCAATCGCGCCACCTCACCCCTGTTCGATACCCCCCGTTTCACCCGGGACCTGGAAGCGGTGTTCGAGACCATCTGGCAACGCCACGAAGCCGGCGAAACCCCGACCCATCTCGATATCCCCCCCTCCTTCGCCTCCCCGGAAAGCCCGATCCGCGCCACCCCGACCCTCGCGCCCACACGCCCGGCAACACCCGTCGCCCCGCCTCCGGCACCCGCGGTCACGCCCCCGTTCGCCACCATGCCCCGCTCCGAACCCATCGCGCTGTCCATCTGCGTCACCACCGAATCGGGTCGGGCCTGGCTCCCCCACACCCTGGAACACCTGAAATGGACCCTGACCACCCCTCGGGCCATCGAAATCCTGGTGGTCACCGGCCCGGAGGCAACCGGCAACGAGGCCATGATCCGCAATCTGGGGAGCGTTTTCCCCCGGTTCCGTCACGTCACCCTGCCCCGTGTCCTATCAGGCCCGGCCCTGGCCCAGGCCGCCTTGCGTTCGGGTCAAGGAGCCTTCCGGGTCCACCTGGAAAGCGGCGACCGACTGATTCCGGAAATCCTCCTGGAAGAACTCGACCTCATGACCCAAGACGACCGGATCGTCGCCTCCCACGCCCCCTGGCGCCTGTGGAACGACGCCACCGGCACGGATCTGGGACTGTTCTATCCCCTGGAAGAGCCGGTCATCTTCGAGCGCAATCAGGCAGCCAATCTGTTCAACTTCATCGCGTTGAACCACATCTTCCCGGAAGTGGCCATCCATCGGGCCGAAACCCTGGTGCGGGTCTCGTTCGATCTTCAGGCCACCTACGGACCGGTGGTCACCACCTTCCGTGCCAACGCCCACGGGACGATCCGCTTTCAGCCCCGCCCCTTCCTGCTGTCGGTGCTGCGCCACCCCACCCCCGGAGCCGCCCACACCAAACCCGGCACCACCAGCATCCTCGACCAGCTCGACCACTACCGCTCCGGCCTGGAGATCGCCGCCTCCCTGGCCCTGTCCAGCATCGGCATGCCGGATTTCGATCCTGGCAACCGGAGCGTGGTCTTGGACCTGATCAACGATTTCACGGTGCGACGCATCCTGGTGGCCGCCAACATCGCCCAGGCCAATCAGGACTATATCGCCGCCTCCCTCTGTCTGAAACGGGCCCTGCTCTGGAGCAAAACCGAACCGGATCGGCAATACATCCGTGACCTGGAGCCGACAGTGCTGATCGGCGCCGCCTATCAGGCCCTGAAAGAACGGTTCGAGACCCTGCCCGGGGCCAACAGTCTGGTCTGTTGCGGGGTGAGCAATCCCGCCGTGGTGCAAGACAGCCTGCGCCAGATCGCCCCCGCCCTGCCAGTGGAGGTGCGGGATCCGGCCACAGCCGTCGGCGCCGCGGATCGCAGCGCCTGTCTGCATCTCACGGAAAGCGAAGAGATCCGCGCCACTCTGATCCAGGCCGGCGTTCCCATCGATCGGGTGGTGATGACCACCGACCTGCTCGCCATGTTCCGGGTCACGGCCTGAAAAAAAAACATCCATCCCTCTTGAAAAGCGGTCAGCCTGATCCCAATTCAATCATCGCCGGGATTCGACACCTTGGACCGACTCAAATTCAGGAGGGATGGATGAGCGTTCAACTTGATTTCGCCTTGAAAGATATCGGCATCGATATCCCGCTGGTGACCGGACTGCATTGCGGCAGTGGCGCGGCCTGGAAACAAAACTGGCTCAACACCGACGCCGAAACCTTTACAGGCAGCAACGGGGTCCAGACCAAGCCCGTCTCCCTGTTCACCCCCGACGGCTACGCGCATACCAACTTCTATTACCTGCAACACGACGCCACCACCCCTTTTCCCATACCCGACAACCTGTTCGACCACTGCTATGCCGAACACTTCATCGAACACTTGAACCGGGACCAGGGACTGGCCTTCCTGCAAGAGGTCCATCGCATGCTGCGTCCCGGCGGCATTCTGCGTCTGAGTACCCCGGATCTGCACGCCAATCTGGAACTGTTCTTCCATACCGAACGACCCGCCTTCGCCCAAAGCGTCGCGTTCCTGGAGGGACGGGTGCCCGCGTGGCATGTGCGCAACCGGGCCTTCATGGTGAATCAACTGTTTTATTTCTGGGGCCACCAGTGGATCTACGACTTCGAGGATCTGGCCTTGCTGCTGGAACAGGCCGGATTCCCCGCCGCGTCCATTGAAAGACGCGCCTTCAGGGAAGGCAACATCGCCGAGGTGGAACAGCTCGATCAAGAGGCCCGCAGCCAGGAAAACCTGTTCGTCGAGGCGGTCAAGGCGCCGTGACGGGCGGAAGGGGGAACGGGGAAGCACGGTTTTGCGGTTGCCTTCGGGAGCAAAGGGCATTACTGTTTTCCCAGACCGTCAGCCCCCATCCACCCTCCGCTTTGTCAGGCCAGCATGAGCCATCCCCCCTTTCGAGTGGTCCTGATCGCCCCGGAGGGCTATGCCCACGCCGAGGCGTTGCGGGAAATGGTCGAGACGGTCCATTACGGTCTGCTGGGCCTGGGATACACCTCGACCATCGCCGTCAACCAGACCGATCCATCCGCCCGCAACATCCTGATCGGCGGCAATCTCATGCCCAAAGCCTGGGTGGAACAGGTTCCCCCGGGCACGATCCTGTACAATCTGGAACAGTGGGACTCCTCCTGGATCCGGGGGGTGCTGCCGGAATTGATGGCCCGCTGCGAAACCTGGGACTACGACGCCCACAACCTGGAACGGTTGCGTCAGGCCGGTCTGCTGGGGTGTCACCGTCATGTGCCCGTCGGTTATGTGCCGGAACTCACCCGCATTCCCAACAATCCGGAGACCATCGACGTTTTGTTCTACGGCAGTCTCAACGACCGGCGCCTGCGCATTCTCAAGGAACTGGAAAAGGCGGGGCTGGCGGTGCAGATGCTCTTTGGCAAATACGGCCAGGAGCGGGATGAGGCCATCTCACGGGCCAAAATCATCGTCAACATCCACTACTACGACACCAAAATCTTCGAGATCGCCCGCATCTCCTATCTGCTGGCCAACGCCAAGGCCGTGGTCACGGAAATGGATCCGGAAACCCGCATCGACCCGGATCTGCGCTCCGGGCTGATGGCCGTACCCTACGCGCAACTGGTGGACGCCTGCGTGACCCTGATCCAGGACGAACCACGCCGTCAGGCCCTGGCCCGTGAGGGATTCCGCGCCTTTGCGCAACGTCCGGAAACCGAAATCCTGCGCCGCGCCCTCACCCCCGACTCCCCCGCGACCCTCATCATCCCAGGAACCGTTCCCATGGCAGATCCCCTTCCGGCCCCGTCACGCCCCCTGCCCCGAATTCTCAACATCGGCAGCGGCAAGAACTTCCGCGAAGATTGCCTCAATCTGGACGTGCATGACGGCTGGAAACCGGATCTGCTGGCGGATCTCAACGATCCCCTCCCCGGCCCGTCAGATCCTGTCTATCCGACCCGCCGCTTTGGCCCGATCCGCTTGAGCAGGGGCCATTTCGATCAGATTCTGGCCTTCGACGTGTTCGAGCATGTGCGGGAATTGACCACGGCCATGACCAGTTGCCGGGATCTGCTGCGGGTGGGGGGCACCTTGCACCTCGTGGTGCCCTATGACCTCTCCTACGGGGCATGGCAGGATCCCACCCACATCCGCGCTTTCAACGAGCGCAGTTGGTTGTATTACACCGACTGGTTCTGGTATCTGGGATGGACCGAAACCCGCTTCGTGGTGCGTCAACTCCACTTCAACTTAAGCCCCCTGGGCATGGAAATGCAACAACGGGGCGACAACCCGGAAGTGATCATGCGCACCCCCCGGGCCGTGGACGCCCTGGAGGTGGTCTTGGAAAAAATCCCCTTGAGCGCCGAAGATCTCCAGGCCCTGCAAACCTTCCGCCCGCCGGGCTGAACCCGGCAGGTCAACCCGGAACGATGAAGGCGCTTGGTGCGGAAAAAAACCGGAAGACATCAACGGCTCCGATTCTGATCGTAAATGACCTGCTCGTCCGGATTCAACGGAAAGGACGGGGCGCCACTCATGAAGTGGTCCGGCTTGTCGATGACGCGCTTTTCGATCACCAACACGCTGTCATAATAATGCAAACCAAAAACCGAACGGGTACGGGCATCGACCGTCAACGCCTCGCTCTGGGAATGCCACGCGTGGAGGGCGTCGATCCAATGCTTGGCATATTCGATGAAGCTTTCCGGATTGCGGTATCCCCCGCCGTAGGCCGGCATGTAACTGGTGTGCAGATCCTCGATCAGGTAGATGCCACCATTGTTGAGATGGGCGTACATCTCCTCGATGGTGACAATCTGCTGAGTCATGGTATGACCACCATCGTCGATGATGATGTCAAACCGGGGAAGCGCACTCTTGATGGCCCGCAAGGATTCCCGGTCCTCCTGATCGGCGATCAGGATCTGGATGTTCTCTTCACCCAATTCAACACATCTGGGATCCACATCCACCCCGTAAATCCGGGCCTGGGGTCCAAAATAGTGCTTCCACATCTGCAACGAACCGCCATGATAGACACCGAACTCCAACAAAGAGACCGGTTTGCCACGGAAACGGGAAAAATGGCGTTCATAGATCTCGAAATAGTGCATCCACTTGTGGATCATGCGGTGTTCGTAATTCTCGAAATAGTCCAACAGAATCGCACCCGTGTCGTTGGAAGCGCCACCGGCCTCGCCCCCTGACGGACGCTCCTTCCGCACACCCGCCTCCACGGCCCTGGCAAGCGCCAGAATCCGCCCCACCCGCTCCGCGCCGGCCTCCGGAAGGGCCATCCCCAACAGTTCATGAATCACCGATGCGACAATCTGCCCCTGGAACAGCTCCCGTTGCGCGTCGTTCAGCGGCAGGTTCTCCTGAGGGGCCCGCAGACACTCCAGACCGCGCTGTTCTTCCATCGGATTGCCGAACATCACCCCTCCGGCGCCGAGGGCCAACCCAATGACCGGATTGTGATATCCCTGGTTGGCCAGAATCATGGCCAGGATGTAGGCGGTGCGAATCCGGCGGCGGGTCAGCAGTTCAACGGCGGTCGTAAGCATCTCGCCCGGATCGTGGGGATGGCTCTGGAGCCAATCCAGCAATCCCTGGAGATCCTCGCTGGCATCCAACTTCACCACCGTCTCTTGAAAGCGCCCTGCTGCGTCAGCCATTGCATCCATGGTCGTATCCCTCATCGTCGTGTCAGAAGATCGATCCTCCCGCTCCCGGTCAAGCAGCACAGCTCCTTCCGCGGTCAGCACCACACACGAGGTGGCCAAGGGCAGAAACTTGCGCCATGGGGAGTGGATCAACCGCTGGGCAGAGTGGTGAAACGCCTGATCCACCGCAAAGCCCAGACCGGAATTGTGGAAACAAAGCGCCTCCACCACCGCCGCGCATCCCCCCTGCTCCCGATAGGCGCACACCAGATCCGTGCCATAAAAATGATACCCCAACTCCGGATTCACGCCCGGAAAACCGGCCTTCCAGAATCCGATCAACATTTCATCCAGGGACTCCACCGCCACAGGCAACGGTCCACCACTCTCCCTGGCCCAGTGGCGATCCATCACCAGACCATGGTGAACCCCCTCCCCATCCCGCAGATTGACCCCGTACACCCCGAACACCCTGGCCTCAGGCAGGCTCTGCCGCGCCTGAAACACACGCCGGGTAAACTGGAGATCCCAGCGATCCGGCAAATAGACATCCTGATGGGCGTAGACCACAAAATCGTGCAACGCCTGTCGCACCCCGTTGGCCAGGGCGGCGCCGGCGCTGGGCTGGTTTTCCAACAGGATCAGTTGATGGGGATGGGGCTGGCGAAAAATCGCGGAACTGAGAAAATTGTCCCCCAACACTCTGCGATCGTTGGTGGGCACGATGAAACTGATGGGAAACGCCAGCGGCTCGCTTACATCATAACCCGGATTGAGCCGCCCCCGGAAAATGTATTGATAGGCGGAAAAATAAAACGTCCCCCGGACCGGATCCTGTCGCAACGGGATCAACGTGGCCTTGAGGGCTGCGGAAAACTCCGGAGCGGGATCCCAAATGGTGGCGTCCACGATCTCCGGCACCAACCCCGCATCCAGCATCAGCTTGATGAAGCTGGCATACGTAAAAAAACGCACATGGGTCCGATCCAGCAATCCGGCGTCTTGATACTGGAAATCACCGCTCAACAACGATGCCAGCACCGAATGATGCTGCGCGTTAGGCACACTGCACAAAACGATCCCCCCCGGCTGCAACAAGGGCCGCACCCGACGCAACGCCGTCAGTGGATCATACAGATGTTCCAACACATCGCCGAACACGATGCAGTCATACCCCGCCTCGACTTGCGACAACAGATCCGACTCGATGCTGCCGACAAACACCCGATCCAATCGGGCAGCCGCGCTTGAAGCCGCCTCGGGATCGAGTTCCAGGCCATGGTAGACCACCCCGGGCATCCGCTCCTTGACACAGGCTCCCAAAGCGCCGGCGCCACAACCGATCTCCAGGATCCTGCCAGCCGTGGCGGGCACCTGATTGAGCAGATGAACATTGATCCCTTCATAATATCCAGCGGGTTTTTCCATCCCAGCTTCTCCCCTGACACCGCAGACCCGATGCCAGATATCAACAACCGTTTCATCCCCCGGATCCCGAACCGCACCCCTGTGCGCTCCGCTCCTTCCAACCCATGGAGAATCCACCCGTAGCAAGGTTCGGGGCCAAACCCCGCGAACCCGCTAAAACGTGACCAGCAAACGTCCGAGCCGTTCCGGCGTCACCACCGGCACGTGCAGCGCCACCCAGGCCATCAGCGCCTCCACCTGGACCCGCAAACCCGACCGTTCCCCTTCCCCCATGCCAGCCATCAGACCCTGCCAGGCCAGAATGCCCCGCTCCTCTTCCTGGGTATTGCCGAACACGATGCCTCCGGCCCACAAGGCCATGGCGATTCCAGGAGAAAAGGCTCCCCCATTGGCCAGCATCATGGCCACGATATAAGCCGCCAACACCCGTCCCCCCCGCAACAAGCCGGGGATGGCCTCCATCTTCTCTCCGATGGTGAAAGCCCCTCCGCCGGCACAGGCGATCAAGCCTTCCAGATCCCGGGCCTCATCCAACGCCCCGATGGTCTCGTGAAAATCCGCCCCCGGCTGAAACCGCACCCGGGTTTCATCGGTCCACAACCGCCGGTCGCTGCCCAGATGGCACAACCGGTCCCGTGACGCCAGACCCTGTTCATAAGCCGCGATCAACCCGGCCCGACTGCCACGCCATCCCCCGGCCTCCGGATCCAATCCGATGCCGATCTCCTGATAAACCTCCAGATTGGTCAAATCGGGACGGGGCACCCGATCCGCCAGAAAATCCTCCCGCATGGCCACGAACAGCCCTTCCAGCCGCCGCGCCAGGGTGGTCATGTCGAACAGGACACATTGATGGCGCTGCGCCTCCAGACGGGCGCGCAACCCCTGAAGCAACTCCGGATGGGTACCCAGTTCCACAGCTCTGGCCACATACTCCTCCCCGGTGGCACAGACCAGTTCCCCGAGTCCCGCCGCCCGCACCAGACTGCCGCACACCCGGGAGGCGAAAGAGAGTCCCGCCAGAGTCAAAATCGGCACCCCCATCCACAAAGCGTCCGAAGCGGTGGTATGGGCACCATAGGGAAAACAGTCCAGCACCAGATCCACCAGCGGATAACGGGCCAGATGCTCTTCATTGATCAACAACGGAGCAAAAACCAGCCGGTCCGGATCGATTCCCCGCTCCACCGCCAACTCCCGCAACCGATTCCGGGCCGAATCGTTTTCGTGCAGCAGCCACATCACGCTCCCCGGCACCCGGTGCAGCACCTGACACCACAGATCCCACGTCACCGCGGTGATCTTGCGCACCCCGTTGAAACAGCAAAACACCACCCCCGACTCCGGCAAGCCCATTGCGGCGCGGGTGGGACGGTGGGGCGCCACCCGACGACGGGAGTCGTTGGGCTGATAACAGGGCAGACGCACCACCTTCTCCGAGTAGAAAATCTCGTTTTCCGGCGGAATCACAAAGGAATCGGCGATCACGTAATGGTGATACGGCGACCCCATGGTCCCCGGATAGCCCAGCCAATTGACGATCACCGGGGCCGGACGCATGGAAAGCAGCTTCAGACGGGCCAACAGGGTGTAACCGTTGACATCCACCAGAATTTCGATCCGGTCCGCCAGGATCTGACGGGCCGCATCCTCGTCGGACAAGGCGTGCAAATCCCGCCAACGGGGGGCCACCGCCCGAATGCGCCGGTGAATCGGATCCTCCACCGGCTGGCCGGTATAATAGAAATACAAGTCAACCTGCTCCGGATCGTGCCGCTCGAACAGCTCCACCATCAAAAAACCGATGGCGTGCAGCCGCAGATCCGAAGAGAGATAACCCACCCTGGGCCGAGGCGCGGGAGCGACCCGCAGAGCGGCATGGGCATCGAGAAAATGGATCGGGGCCTGGCGGATCTCTTTCTGGTTGTACAAAGCGGCGTTGGCCAGTTGCAACACCGGATCGTCACTGTAGGCCGCCAACGAAAGCGGCGCGAAACCGGTCATGAGATGGGCCTTGGAACAGCGGGGGAAGGGCTCCACCACCGGCCATTGGCACTGCTGCTGCCGGGCGCTGATCCAGTGTTCGATGGCGTCGTGCTGACGGGGATTGAGATCCAGGGCAATGCGCAACGCCCACTCCACCTCGGCGGAGTCCGCCACCCGGCCAATCTGCTTGCAAGCCGAATTCCGATACTCCAACCAATCGGGATTGATCTGGGGCAACCGCGCCACCAACTGACGCCAACAAGCCGCCGCCGCGTCCGGCGAAACCAGGTGTTCCAGCACATTGCCCAGATTGATGTAGGTCGGCAGAAAATCCGGATTCAGACGCAACGCCTCCTGATAGGCCTCCCGCGCCCCATGGGGATCCCCCACCGCGCTCAGGGAAACCCCCCGGTTGTACTGGACCAGATACAAAAACGGATCGTCCCCGTTGCCGTCGATCCACTCCCGATACAACGCCAGCATCCGCTCGCCCTCTCCGGCCCGCACCAGCGCCTCGGCCGTGGTGACCAACTCCGCGATACTCCACTCCCGCCCCATGGATGGCCTCACTTTTCGGTATGTTGCGTCGCCACGAGCCTCAGGCGCCCATGGACGCCAACAACGCCACCAGACGCGTCACCCGTTGCGGATCCGCCCCTCTGGCCGCCTCCCCTCTCAAAGTGGCGATGGCCGGCGCGATCACCCGCTGCACCAGATTGTTCCGCTGTTCTGCCGGCACCGCCGCCATGGCCGTCGCCAACGAAGCGCACCCCCGTTCCTCCTCCTGGGGATTGCCGAACATCACCCCGCCCACCGACAACCCCACCAAAATCACCGGATGAACATAACCGGCATTGGCCAACAGCATGGACACCACATAGGCCATGCGAATCCGTCCCGTGGCGATCCCCTGGGCCACGGCCAGCATCAACTCCGAAGGATCGTGTTCCGGCTGACGGGCGCACGCCACCAAACCCGCCAGATCATCGGCCTCGTCACGTTCCAAAAGCAGCTCCATCAGGGGCCGTTTCCGCATCGCGTAACGCCTCCGGGCCTCCGCCGACCACAGCCGCCCGTCCGAAGGCAACAAAGACAACCGGTCCCGCTCCAGCAATTTTTCCATGTAGGCGGCCTCCAGCCGCTCCACCGATCCGAACCATACCCCTTCCGCGGTATCCAGGGCGATACCAAGCTCCTGATAGACCTCCAAATTGGTCAAATCCGGACGAGGCACCCGATCCGCCAGGAAATCGGCGCGCATCTGTCGATACACCCCCTCCAGGCTGGAAACCAGCAATGGCGTGTTGAACAAATCACACCGATCGCGTCCCGAAACCAGTCTGGCCCGATACGAGTCGAGCAATGCCCGGTTGGTCCCCAGTTCCACGGCGCGGGCCACATACTCATCCGCCGTGGCGCAAACCAGCTCCTCCAGTCCGGCGGCGCGCACCAGACTGCCGCACACCCGGGCCGCGAACGAAAGTCCGGCCATGGTCAGAATCGGCACCCCCATCCACAAGGCGTCGGAAGCGGTGGTATGGGCGCCGTAGGGGGTGGAATCCAGCATCAGATCCACCAACGGATAACGGGCCATGTGTTCATGATTGGGCTTGCGGGGGGCAAAAATCACCCGCTCGGGGGCAATGCCCCGCTGGGCCGCGATGGACAACAACCGATCCCGGGCCACATCGTTTTCATACAGCAACCACAACACGCTCTCCGGCACCCGTTCCAGCACCCGCATCCAGAGTTCCCAGGTCAAGGCGGTGATCTTCTTGACCCCGTTGAAACAGCCATACACCATCACCCCATCCGGCAATCCCACCTCGGCCCGGCCAGGACGGTGGGCATCCACCTGTCGCTTGCGGTCGTTGGGCTGATAACAGGGCAGACGCACCACCTTTTCGGAGTAACAAAACTCCAATCCCTCGGGAATCACAAAAGGATCGGCGATCAGGTAATGGTGATAGGGACTGCCCATGGTGCCGGGATAACCCAACCAGTTGACGATCACCGGTGCCGGACGCATGGCCAGCATCTTGGTGCGGGCGCTGTGGGTGTAGCCGTTGACATCCACCAGAATTTCGATGCGATCCGCCAGAATCCGCTCGGCGGCCTCGACATCCCCCAGTCCATGCATATCCCGCCAATGCTCGGTGGCGCTCTGGATTCTGCGTTTCAGGGGGTCATCGAACGGCAAACCGATGGCATAGACAAACACCTCCACCTGGGAGCGATCATGCAATTCAAAGATTTCGGCCATCAGGTAGCCGATGGCGTGAATGCGCAGATCCGAAGAGAGATAACCGACCCGGATCCGGGGGGGCGGGGCCACCCGCAAGGCCCGATGGGCATGGAGATGAACCGGCAGCGGCTGACCGATCTCGGAACGGTGAAACATGGCGGCATTGGCCAGTTGCAACAAAGGATCATCCGTCAGCACCGCCAACGACAAGGGGGCAAACCCTTTCATCAGATGGGTCCGATCGCACCGGCCAAAGGGCACGATCACCGGCCAGATGCATTGCACCTGACGCCAGTTGATCCAATGTTCGATCACCTCGTGCTGATTGGGATCGATCTCCAGACTCTGCCGCAAGGCCTCTTCGGCTTCGGCCATGCCCACCACCCGGGCGATCTGCTTGAGCGCCGAGGTCTTGTAACCCAGATTCTCCCCGGTGATCGCGGGCAGACGCTCCGTCAACTCCCGCCAACAGGCCGCCGCCGCCGTCGCATCCCCCATCTGTTCCAATGCGTTGCCCAGATTGATGTAGGGGGGATAAAAATCGGGTTGCAAGGCAATGGCCTGCTCGAATACCCCGCGGGCACCCAACGGATCCCGGGCATTGAGCAGCACCACCCCCAGATTGTACAGAGCAAAATGGGCTTGGGGATCCCCCGGGTGGGTGGCCAACCAGCCCCGGTACAGCCCGATGACCTCTTCGACCCGACCCGCACCCAGCATGGGATCGGCCTGACCGATCAACTCCACCAGATTCATCTCTTGGTGCATCCCGACACTCCCCAATAGTTTCAAACGATCAAACCCCAAATCCTGCCCAGCCCCCTGACTTCATTAACGAACCCATAAGCCAAAGAAACATGATACCCGCGTCACCAAAAGTCAAAGACAAATTGCTCCCCGAGCTTTGCACATTCCGGGCCTCCATCCTTGGCCTGAAAAAAAACATACCAATTTCAGATTGAGTTCAGATCAAGGCCGTATCCTGATCACTGCCCTCCCTATGGGCCTGACTTTAAAACAACACACACGTTTCATAACCAACTCAAAAAAAGGGCCATACCATGTCCATTTCATTACACAAAGGAGACACCTTCCAACTGGGCGAAGAAAACGGAGTACCCCTCAAACGGATCACCCTGGGACTCGGCTGGGATGTCGCTCCCCCAAAAAAAGGATTGATGCGTTTTCTGGCAACGAATGACACCATCGACCTGGACGCGTCTTGCATCCTGTTCGATCAAAACGGTACGATACAGGATGCGGTCTGGTTCGAGCAGTTGCACAGCCTGGACGGTTCGATTCGCCACACCGGCGACAACATCACCGGCGCCGGGGACGGAGACGACGAACAAATCGTGGTGGACCTGTGCCAAGTTCCGTCGTCGATCAAGGCGTTGGTGTTTGTGATCAACAGTTTCAGCGGTCAAAATTTCGACCGGATCGCCAATGCTCACTGCCGACTGCTCGATCGGGACCAGGACCGGGAAGTGGCCCGCTACCAGCTCGACAGCCAAGGCGCCCACACCGCCCTGATCATGGCACAACTGTACCGCGATGGCGCGGAATGGAAAATGCTCGCCATTGGCTCGCCCGCCCGTGGCAAAACGTTTCACGATTTATTGCCGTCCCTCGTTCAACACCTCCAATAAGGAAAAAGATCCATCATGGAAGTACCTGCCATCGGTTTCCCAGTGATCATTCAGATGATCCTGGTTGGCGTGATCGCCTTTTACATGGTGACCGACATCCACGCCCACCACCAGAACCGTCTGATGAGTCTCAAGGAAGCCACCTTCTGGTTCATTTTTTGGGTGATCGGCGCGTTGTGTTTCGCCGCCTTCTTGTGGTTCAGCTATGATCCGGCCTATGCCAAGCTCTTCTTGGTGGGATTCGTGCTGGAAGAATCGTTATCCTTCGATAACGTCATGGTCTTCATGGTGATCTTCTCGTCGTTCAACATACGGGATCAATTGCTGCGGCGGGTACTGTTCTACGGCATTCTGGGAGCCTTGCTGTTCCGGTTGATCTTTGCCGCCGTGGGCACCGCGCTTTTTGCCGCTTCTCCCTGGGTGGGCATGGCCTTCGCCGCGGTGGTGGGCTGGACCGCCTGGAAAATGGTGACCGCCGGCGAGGGGGATGAATCCTTGCACGACTACTCCCAGCACTGGTCCGTGCGCATGACCGAACGGTTTCTGCCGGTCTATCCCCGTCTGCATGGTCAGGCGATGTTTCTGACCGGCGCCGAAATCGAACCCCTGCGCCACCAGGATCCCTCCATCCGGATACCGGCCCATGCCAAGGTTTTGGCCACTCCGGCCTTTTTATGCACCCTGGTGATCCTGTTCACGGATATTCTGTTCGCCTTCGACTCCGTGCCCGCGGTGATCGCCGTCACCAAGGAGCCGGTGCTGGTCTGGAGCGCCATGATCTTCGGTGTCATGGGATTGCGGGCCATGTTCTTCATTCTCTCCGGACTGATGAAATACCTCGTCCATCTGGACAAGGCGATCATCGGACTGTTGTTCTACATCGCGGCCAAACTGGCCATCGAGGCGGGCAATACCATCTTCCATTGGCCCGGCCTGCACATCTCTCCCGGCCAAAGCATGATCGTGGTCTTTTCGATTCTGGGACTGGGTGTGCTGGCCTCCTGGATCTTCCCGGCCCCCAAAGAAGAGTAGGATTCCACATTCCCGCCTGACCCGGGGGTTGCCAAGGCGTGGCGCGAACGATTAACATGAATCCGTTTCGCGCCACGCCAACCTTCCGGAGCCCATCCCATGCCCATCTACCCTTTCGAGGGCATCCTGCCGCAAATCGACCCGAGCGCTTTCGTGCATCCGGAAGCCGTGGTCATCGGGGATGTTCACATCGGGCCGGAAAGTTCCATTTGGCCGGGAACGATCATTCGTGGCGATGTCAACCCGATCCGCATCGGCGCCTGGAGCAACATCCAGGACGGCTCAATCCTGCACGTCACCCGTCCCACCCCATCCCGACCCAACGGCATCCCCCTGATCATCGGCGACCGGGTGATCATCGGCCATCACGTCAATCTGCACGCCTGCCACCTGATGGATGACTGCATGATCGGCATCGGCGCCATCGTGCTGGACGGGGCGGTGGTGGAAAGTACCGCCATGGTGGGCGCCGGCTCCCTGATTCCCCCCGGCAAACGGGTGAGCGCCGGCACCCTCTGGATCGGCTCCCCCGCCAAACCCCTGCGCCCGCTCAGCCCCGAAGAACAAGACGCCATGCGGGCCACGATGGAGAGTTATCGGGGGTTGGCGAAAAGACACATGGCGAGCCTGCACCACACCTGAAATCCCCCCCATGACCTTCCCCCAAACCCTTGGCCGCTGGCGCCTCCTGACACCCGAAGGACAAGAGAGCCGACGGGGCATTCTGCGGGGCGTGGATCCAGAGAATGGGCGCATCGTGGCCATCAAGACGCTGCCCTTCCACCTGCGGGAAAGAGAAGAGCGGGATGCGCGCATTGCACGACTGCAACACGAAATCAAAATGGCCGCGCTGTTGTCCCATCCCAACATCGTCAAGCTGATCGATCATGGAGAAGAGGAAGGCATCCCCTATCTGGTACTCGACTGGTATCCGAGCGCGACCCTGCGGGATCTGATTGCCAAAGGTCCGCGGCCCGGCCCGGTGCGGGCGTTGGAACTGCTGCGCCAGACCCTTTCCGGGCTGGAACACATCCATGCCTCCGGGTTGGCCCATGGGGATCTCAAACCGGCCAATCTGCTGCTGACCCCGGATGGAGAAATCCGCATCACCGATTTCGGCGCCGCCCGGCAACTGGCCTCCGGCGGCGTCACCCCCTCCCCGGCCCTGGTGACCGGCACCCACGGGTACATGCCCCCGGAACAGATCATGGGCCAAAAAATCGACCGCAGGGCCGATCTGTTCGCCGCCGGAGTGATCCTCCACGAACTGCTTTTCGGACGTAAACCCTTCACCGGCTCCGATACCTGGGAGATCACCCGGCAAATCCTCACCGCCGAACCGATCCAGCCGATGTCGGGAGATCCCCTGCTGCCGGCCCCTCTGGCCGCGGTGCTGCAAAAGGCCCTGGCCAAACGTCCCCGTGACCGCTTTCAAAGCGCCACCGAGTTTCTGAGCGCCTTGCAGGCCGCGTCCACCGGCTGAAGGCCGAACCCAATCTAAATCCCCCCCATGGTCCGTTCGGCGATGCGCCGCATCAGGGGCAACTCGTGCATGGGACGATCCCGGTAAAGTTCCCGGGCCAGCACGGCGAAATGAAAATCCAATCCCTCCATGAGCCGCCCCTTGGCGTTTTGTTCCCGCAACCAAAAGGCGGTCCAGACGCACCGTTCGGCCCAGATTTCCCGGTTCGGTTCACAAAACAGCTCCAGCACCCGCCGCACCAGCCGTTCCCGTCCCTTCAGGCGGGTTTTCTCCATGAAGTCCACCACCTCCTGACTCTCTTCAAACCAGGAATCGGTGATCCGGGAGGTATCGCTCCAGGAGTCGCTGGTGTGGACAATCCGCTCCACCGTACCAGTGTCATCGGTCAAAAGTTTCTCCTCGCCGATCAAGCGTTCCACCAGCAGCCGTCCATCCAGCCGCTCCGGAACCCAGCCCGTGGCCGTGATGGCCTCGGCCAGTTGCAACAGTCCCATCGAGGGAGGATCCCCCCTCTCCAGACCCACCGCCAAGTGATGCCGAACGGCGGCATGCAAGAAATTCCGGGTCACATCCAGAAAAAACTCCTGACGCCCCACCTGACGAAACGTGGCGGAAGCTTCGCTACGGGAAATCAACGGGGTCAACCAGACATCGACGATTCCCATGCCCTGCTTCATCAACACCCCGCCGATGCGGGATTTTCCGGGCTTGACCGGCATGGAGAGCAACAGCGACTGCGCCCCCACGCCATCCATGCGGGAGCATTGCAACCCCTGCACCGTCAACCCTTCCGACCAACTGGCGCACTCCACTCCCTTGATCCGGGCGGCCTTGATGAGGGCATCCAATTGTTTGCGTTCCGGTTCCGGCAGCCAGTTGCGAATCACGATCAAACGACGCAGCGCCGTCGGGGTCAGGGAACGGACATTCCTGAGCAGCCAATGCAACGCCTCGCGCCGCACGCTCTCTTCGGCGTGCAGACACAAAACCACCACCGCATCCTTCATGCCCGGCAAAGTCGAACAGGCAAACTCCCCGATCAGGGCCGATTGGGCCTCCAGGGGAAGGGCGCGGGTCATCTGGGATAACGTTTCACCGATGGAGAAAGGATCCCCCTCATGTTCGTTGACCAGATTCTCGAACATGGAATCGATCTGATTGCGGGTCGGCAACTCCTCGGGAGCGGTATGGTGCATGATCCGATGTTCGTAAATCTCCAAAAGCTCTTTGGATGGCTCCAGCCTGGCCTCGGACAACGATTCGACGATGCCGGCCAGCAACTGCGGCGGCATGGGATCGGACATGGCCCGCCGCACCACCATGGACTGAAACTCCCGATCCAGTTCCATGGCCCACTCGAAACGGCGTTCCAGGCCGAACCGTATGTTACGCAAGGCGTGGGACAGCAACATGAGATAAGCGGTCACCAGATAGTCATCCGGCTTCTCGCTATCGGAATAGGCCTCGGCAAGCAGATGCAGCAGATCGAACACCAAAATGGGATAACGCTCGAAGCTCTCCATGGCCTCCCGTGAAATCATCGCGGGCCGTTCCTTGGCGATCTCCCGGGCGATCTGGGCGCCGAAACGACGCAATCCTTCCATGGGGGTGTCCCCTTCCCAATTCCACCCCTCGGACACGACCTTCTCCTCATGTCCCGGACGCATGCTCCATTCCCAGGCGCGATTCACCGCGCGGATCAACACCTTGCCATTGTCGATCCGACCCGACTCCTGCAAAAACCAAAAAAAAGCCACCAGCACCGGCGGCATGGCGATCAGCAGGCTCTCGGACAACTCCGACGGCAACCCTTCCCGACAGCACTGTTCCACGGTACCCGCCGTCCATTTTCCCGGCATGCGCCCATGCGCCCGATGCATCGCCCCCACAAACGCCTCGATGATCCGGGCACACCCCCGCTTCTGGGTGGCGGTCAGCACCCCATAAGGGCCACTCAGCACAAATTCTCCGATCCATCCCTTGATCCGATCCCGCAGCAACTCCACATCCGGACCCCAATCACCTGTCATCATGAAGGTTGCATCCCCTCGTTGTGAATCCATGCCAAACGTCCATGAATGACCAGGAACGCGATGGACCGCGAAAATTGCTTGCTTATGGCGATTCAGCCAGACAAAATATTGACATTTTCCACGCCTGCGCGTCAATCCAAGTCCTCCATCCACCCCAACCCCTTCAACCCGGCGCCTTGATAAACACCATGCACAGCCCATCCGCCACCTTGAACCAGATCCGCACCCGCATTGCCGCCGCCTGTGGCCGGAGGGGTCGGGATCCGTCGCAGGTCCGGCTGGTGGTGGTCTCCAAGACCCGCTCCGCCGACGCAATCCGCCAGGTGGCCGCCTGCGACCAGAGGTTGTTCGCGGAAAACCGGGTGCAAGAGGCCCGGGACAAACTGCCCCAAATCGCCGATCCCAGACTGGAATGGCACCTGATCGGACCGTTGCAACGCAACAAGGTCAAGGCGGCCCTGGAAATTTTTCACATGATCCACACCGTAGACTCCCTGGAACTCGCCGAGGAGATCTCGAAACGGGCCGAAAAAATTCGTCCTTTTCCGGTGCTGATGCAAATCAACGTGGGAAGGGAGCCGCAAAAATCCGGCATTCTGCCCGAAGAGGCCCTGCCTTTGGCCCGGGCCATGGCGGCCTTGCCCGGCATCACCTTGCGCGGCGTGATGACCATTCCCCCCTTCAGTCCCGAGGCCGAAGAGACCCGCCCCTGGTTTCAGGCCCTGTCCCGGCTGAAAAACGAAATCGCCCAGGCCAAGATCGACGGCGTGAGCATGGACGAGCTTTCCATGGGCATGAGCCATGACTACGAAATCGCCGTGGAAGAAGGGGCAACCCTGGTTCGCATCGGCAGCGCCGTCTTCGCGCCGACCTGACAAAACCCAACCAACGGATGCCCTGCACATGCCAGACGCGAACCTCGCCGCCGCGCTCACACGATTCCGGGCTGTTGTCCCGATTCTGGGGGCGTGCCTGTTGCTGACTCCCCTCACCGCCCTGGCCGACAACACCCTGGACACCACCTTGAAATCCGCCAGCGAGGCTTTGGCCCGGGATGCCCTGGAAGAGGCGGAACAACTCAACGGACAGGTGATCAACGACTCGGAGGCCACCCGACTCCAACGGGCCAACGCCTTCGCGGGACGCTGCGCCACCCGCTACAAACAGGGATTGAGCACACGCAATCCAGCCATGATCACCCAGGCCATCAGCGATTGCGACCGGGCGTTGGAATTGAAATCCGATCTGCATCCCGCCTATCGCATCCGGGGTGCGGCCCTGTTGAGCGCCGGACACGCGGATCGGGCCGCCGAGGATCTCGGGGTGGCGGTGGCGTTGAATCCGGAAGATCATCTTTCCTTTCAGAACCGGGCCCTGGCCCTGGCCAAACTGGGACGGGGCAAGGAGGCCATGGCGGAACTCGACGCCGCCATCCGCCTCAAGCCCGATCACCCCTGGAGCTACTACAACCGAGGACGTCTGCGCATCGCCCAGGGGGATTACGAGACCTCCATCGACGACTTCATCGCCTTCATCCGGTTCAAGCGGGATCACGAGGAGGTCTATCGGCTCCGGGGCATGAGCCGGCTGCTGATCGGCATGCCCCAACAGGCGGTGGCGGATTTTTACGAGTCGTTGCGTCTGCGTCCGACCAACAACCCAGATGCCCTGCTGGCCCGGGGCATGGCCTTTTTCCTGCTGGAACGCTTCGCCGAGGCGGAACAGGATCTCGCCCAAGCCCTGCCCCTGCAATCCGGTCACGTGGAAACCCGTCTGTGGCTGTATCTGACCCGGCTGCGGCTTGGCAAAAGAGATCGTGAGTTGCTGACCGATCCTTCGGTGCCCAAGGACCAGAAAAACTGGCCGGAAATCCTGATCCCGGTTTTTCTCGGCACCATTCCGGCGGAACAGGGGCTGGAAGCGGCCCGGGCGGGAGAGGATCCGGTGGCCAGCCGCCTCCGGGAAAATCTGACCCTGCTGCTGCTGGGATACAAAGCCCGTGGCGCGGGCAACGAAGCCGAAGCAACCCGCTGGCTGGAAACCATCGTGGCCAGTCAGGAGCGGGAAGCCCCCTATTATCAACTGGCCCGTCAGGCTTTGCGTCACTCTCCCACGGCGAGCAACACCGAAACCCCACCGGCATCCTCCCAGCCGGTCCGGGCCACAGCCCGTGGCGCAGAAAAACCGAATCCGCCCCCTGCCCCGGCTCAACAGGCCCGCACTCCGCCGGAATCCCGGGCCGCGCTTTCAACCCCGGAGAGTGCCGCGCCACGCTCTCAACCCGCGCCGGAAGCCAAAGCCGCTCCCACCGCTCCGGATTCCAAGACCGCTTCAGAGGCTGACGCACCGCGCACACGACCAACTCCGGATCCCAAAGCCGCTTCAGAGACGACCACGCCACGCGCACGCACCGCAACAGAGGCCAAGGCCGCTTCCGCCGCTTCAGAAACAGCCGCGCCGCGCACACGACAGACTCCGGATCCCAAGTCCGCTTCAGAGACGACCACGCCACGCGCACGCGCCGCAGCAGAGGCCAACAAGGCCACCCCCGCCGCTTCAGAAACAGCCGCGCCGCGCACACGACAGACTCCGGATCCCAAGTCCGCTTCAGAGGCGACCACGCCACGCGCACGCGCCGCAGCAGAGGCCAACAAGGCCACCCCCGCCGCTTCAGAAACAGCCGCGCCGCGCACACGACAGACTCCGGATCCCAAGTCCGCTTCAGAGGCGACCACGCCACGCACCCGCACCGCAGCAGAGGCCAAGGCCGCTTCCGCTTCGACAGAAGCCGCCGCGTCGCGTACGCGACAGGCTCCAGAGGCCAAAGCCGTCCCCCCGGAGCGCGCCCCCGCCGCGTCCGAAGAAACGACCGTCGCCTCTTCGGATGCCCCCAAAATCGAACGCATGAGCGCTCCAGGGGTTCATCCGGATCCGCAACCCACCACCAAAGCGAGCACCGCGGCCAAAAACCGTACCGCCACCCCCCCGGCCCGACCCCCGGTCGCCGCTTCCGCCACCACGGAACCGGCCGCCGCAACCGCCGCCGAGCCTGCGGGAAACAAAGCCACCGCGGAGACCACCCCATCCAAACCGACCCCCAAAGGATCCGCCACACCGGCCAAAAGCAGCCCGGAGGGCAAAAAAGAACGGCTCGTCTTCAAGGCCGCCTCTTTCGGCAATGAAAACTATGCCAACACAGCCTTGACCCAATACCTCCAACTCGGCCTGCCCGCCTTTGTGGAACCCATCCGCTCCCAGGACAAAATCCTGCATCGCGTCCTGATCGGCCCCTTCGACGATCAGGGCCAGGCGGAAGCGGCCCGGGAACAGATCCGCAAACTGCCAAACCACACCCCCGGAGAGATCACCAAACGATGAATACCAGCATGCCGCACACCTCACCCTCCCTCGATACCAGCATCATCGCCTTTCTGGGAGGCGGGGCCATGGCCGGAGCCATGATCCAGGGATTGGCCCGGGCCGGGGTCCAGCCGGAGCGCCTGCGGGCCGCTGACCCGGTGGAAGGCCAACGCCGCACCCTGGCGGAACGCCACGGCATTCCGGTCTTCTCCAGCAACGCCGAGGCGGTCCAGGGGGCCCAGGTGGTGGTGCTGGCGGTCAAACCGGGCGTGGTGGTCGGCGTGCTGGACGCCATCGCCCCGCTGCTCGCTCCCGATACCCTGGTGCTCTCCATCGCCGCCGGGATCACCCTCCCCACCCTGGCGGACCATCTGCCCGCGGGACAACCCCTGGCCCGGGTCATGCCCAACACCCCGGCCCTGGTGGGCGCCGGCATTTCGGCTCTGCTGCCGGCGCCCACCACGCCGGCGGCCCACCGGCTGCTGGCGCGTCAGATCATGGAATCCGTGGGACTGGTGGAAGAGATCGACAACGAGGCGTTGATGGATGGGGTCACGGCGTTGTCGGGTTCCGGACCGGCCTATGTCTATCTGATCGCCGAAGCCCTGTCCGACGGTGGCGTGGCCAGCGGCCTGCCCCGTCCCCTGGCGGATCGTCTGGCGGTACGCACCCTGCTGGGCGCGGCCAAACTCATGGAAGAGACCGGCCTGCATCCCGGCGTATTGAAAAATCAGGTCACCTCCCCCGGCGGCACCACCATCGCCGGTCTGGAACCCCTGGAGAAAAATGGCGTGCGCGGCGCCCTCATGGCGGCGGTGCTGGCCGCCTGTCAACGCTCCCGGGAACTGGGCGCGCCACGAAAATCCTGAACGCTTCCACTGCAAGGAGAGTGCATCATCATGGGCATCACGGGTTCCATCGGCGCCTTGTTGAATTTTGTGCTGGAAATTTACTCCTGGCTGATCCTGGGACGGGTATTGCTTTCCTGGGTCAATCCCGACCCGTACAACCCCATCGTGCAGTTTCTGCTCCGTGCCACGGAGCCGGTGCTGGCACCGCTGCGCCGCGTGATTCCCCCCATGGCGGGACTCGATCTCTCCCCGCTGGTGGCCCTGCTGGGGGTACACGTCATCCAACGGATCGCGCTGACGGTATTTCACGGTGGAGGGGGGGGCGCCATCGCCTCACTGCTGGCGGAACTGGTGGGTCTAATCCACCTGGTGCTGACCTTTTATCTGCTATTGCTGGTGGCCCGGGGCGGTTTTCATTTCCACTCCTGGCACACCTTCCGCCAGGGCAAACCACCAGGCATCGATCTGCGCAAACCGTGGATCCGCTTTATCTTCCAGGCCACGGAACCCGCCTTGCGCCCCCTGCGACGCTGGGTACCCACAGTGTCGGGCATGGACATCACCCCGATGGCGGCTGCGCTGCTGCTGTGGATCCTGCTGTCGATCCTTCAGGAACTGATGCTGGGATTGGCCGCCCCTTCCCTGATGATACACGGATAAGAGGGACGTGTCCGGCCTGCGCTGGGATGGAACGGATCTGATCGTCACCGTGCGGGTGCAACCACGGGCCTCCCGGGAACGGTGGATGGGGGTCCGGGATGGCCAAGTGCTGGTGGCCCTGACCGCCCCTCCGGTGGAAGGCGCGGCCAACGCGGCTCTGCCAAAATTTCTGGCCAGGGAACTGGATGTGGCGGTGGGTCGGGTCAGGATCGTGCAGGGAGAACGGACGCGCAACAAGGTGGTACGGGTCACCACACCGGATCCGGCCAAGGTGACGGCCTGGGCCGAAAAACTGGGTTCGCCTCCTCCCGAAAACCGGATGGAAGCGAACCCGACTCACAACAAACGCCACTGAAAACGGCTGCGGCTGACGCTTACAGCGACTCGTCCACCCAGGCGAACAGCTTGGACTTGGGCAAAGCACCGATCTTGGTGGCCTGAATCTGACCATCCTTGAAAATCATGAGGGTGGGAATGCCACGCACGCCATAACGACCGGGAGTGCTGGGATTGTGGTCAATGTTGAGCTTGGCGACCAACATGCGACCTTTGTACTCCTCGGCCAACTCCTCCAGGAAGGGGGCGATCTGTTTGCACGGACCGCACCAGTCGGCCCAGAAGTCAACCAGAATCGGCATATTGGCTTGCAAAACGTCGCGCTCGAAAGCGGCGTCGGAGGTTTGCAAAATATTCTCGCTCATGACGCGGATGGCTCCTTACGGGTTTCGGGCTAAAAAAATTCCGGAGCGCACAAGCGGGATCACTCCCCCGTTGCACCTTCCGGAAGACGTATATAAGCTAAAGCTCAAACGGTCAAAAGTCAACCGCATCCACATGCCATGCCGGCAGAAACGATCACAACAATCCCGGCCATGCCGACATCCCCCTTTGACAGACCACCCCGGAATGACGTATGCTTGCCTTTCTTCTTGACGATGACCGTGCGCGGTTAGCTCAGCTGGATAGAGCGTTGGCCTCCGAAGCCAAAGGTCGTTGGTTCGAATCCAATACCGCGTACCAATTCAAGCCAGAATGCACGGCCACTCTCAAAGGTGGCCGTTTTTTTGTTTCAGCCCTCCACCCCATGGTTCTGAAGCAAACTCTTGTCCAGGGAGAACCCATTCCCGATGCCGAATACCCTGGCGCGCCACAGGTACAAAACCATCCGCCCACCCCAGGATGCGTACCGATGAAATATTATTTGTGGATCCTGCATCTCTTCGCCCTGGTCATTTCTTTTCTGAGTGGCGCCGGGTACGACACCGATGCCTGGGATGTGTCGTTGAGCTTCGCGGCGATCTCCATGTTCGCGTTATGGCTCATCATGCAATTGCATTTCAGGGAAAAAAGCGCAAAAAAGAAAACTGAACCGGATCCTGTTCTTTAAAGAGGATTCCATCGGCGCCGCACAAGGACGAGACCGACGATGCGCAACACCGTACAAGAAATCATCGAAACCACATCCGGCATACACTGGGCCATTCTGGATGCCTCCGGCGTGATTGTGGCGGTCAATCCGGCCTGGCGCACCTTTTCAAACCAGAACGGAGGCTTTGGGGATTATCTCGGCTGCAACTACCTGGATATCTGTACCCGTGCGGTCAACCGCAACAGCCAGCTCTGGGAGGCCAGCATCATGGCCCGGTCACTGCGGGAATGTCTCGACGGTCGGCAACATCAGCCCCAGACTCTCTCTTATTCCTGCCACGCCCCCCGGGAACACCGTTGGTTCGAAGCCACCCTGCAACCGTGTGACTGGGAAAATCAAAAACATCTGCTGGTGATCCACCGCAACATCACCAGTCACAAAATGTTGGAAATCTCCCGGGAGCGGGCCATGGGCATGATGTTGCACGATCTGCGCAATCATGTCGGCAACAGCCACAACATGTGCAACCTGCTGCTGACTCTGGAATCCCGGGAAGAACAACACGAACTGCTGCGTCTGTGCGCGGAATCCACCCGACGCGCACTGGACATCATCACCACCAATACCCGTTTTGCCGCGCTGGAACGGGGCGCCCTGCTCATCGAACCGGAAGAACTGGATCTGATCGCCATGATCGCCCTGTGGAACCGGCAACAAAAAGAACAGCTCAACCACCGCCACCAACAGTTGGAGGTCACCTCCGCGATCACGGTCACTCCCCCATCTCCCAAACCACGAGGAGAGCGTCATCTGATTCAAAGCATGCTGGACAACCTGCTCAACAACGCCATGGAGGCGGCCCCGAACGGCAGCGTCATCCGGGTGAGGCTGACCATCGACCCCACCGGCATCCACCTGATCATCCGCAATCCCGGCGCGGTACCGATTCTCATCCGGAGCACTTTCTTCGACAAGTATGTTACCTGGGGCAAACCATCGGGTACGGGTCTGGGAACCTATTCGGCCCGTCTCATCGTCGAGGCCCATCGGGGCACCATCCGCATGACCACCCCGGATGAGGAGAGCACCGAGATTCACGTCCAACTGCCCCACCTGGATTGATACCAGGGCACTTGCCGGCAGACAACACACGGCACACCGTGAGGCTTCATCCCACACCCCGCCAGGTCGATGATCGCCCTGGACCCGTCGATTTTCCACCATTGAAAAAAAGAGAGGGCCTGGGAGATTCATCTCCCAGGGTTTTGCCTTGACGCGCTTTTCAGGAAAGCTCTTGGCGCGTTATATTTTCAAGCAATCGGGATCAATCCACCCGTTTGCGTCTGGACATGGGGGGACGGGCGGACGACGGGGCGTGACCGGCGGACGACTGAGGGGCCGAACGGGGTTTGGCGCTCCGTTGGGCGGCGGGAGAGGCGGCGGATGGCTGATCGGAGCGGACCCGGGGACGCTGGCTGCGTTCCTGGGTACCCGGTTCCCGAGGCGGACGGGAGGGTCGGGACGAACGGGCATACCGGTTCTGGGGCTGCACCGGAGCCGCCGCAATGGCACGGGCCGTGGCGGCCACCTCGGAATGGTGGGGATGTTGGGTCTCCACCGGAATCGGAATGCGGATGATCTTTTCGATGGCCCGCAGAAACGCCACTTCCGTGGCATCGCACAACGAGATGGCCACCCCTTCACGTCCGGCGCGGGCGGTGCGTCCAATGCGATGGACGTAACTTTCCGGCTCGTTGGGCAGATCAAAATTGATCACATGGCTGATGCCGGTCACATCGATACCCCGGGCGGCGATATCCGTGGCCACCAGCACCCGGGACTCCCCGCTACGAAACCGGCTCAAAGCCCGCTCACGGGCACCCTGGGACTTGTTGCCATGAATGGCGTCCGCCTCGATGGCGTGTTTTTCGAGATCCAGCACCACCTTGTCGGCACCGTGCTTGGTGCGGGTGAAAACCAGGGCCCGGGTCAGGTTCTCCTGACGCAACAAATGAATCAACGCGGCCCGCTTGTCTCCTTTCTCCACGAAATAGACCTTCTGCTCCACCCGTTCGGCGGTGGTGGCGGAAGGCGTGGTCTCGACACGCTCCGGATCGCTCAACAGCCCCTGGGCCAAATGGGCGATCTCCTTGGGCATGGTGGCGGAAAAGAGCAAAGTCTGACGCTCCACCGGCAAATGGCTGATCACCATACGAATATCGTGGATGAACCCCATGTCGAGCATACGGTCCGCTTCGTCGAGGACAAAAATCTCCAGACGGTCCAGCTTGACGAATCCCTGATTCATCAGATCCAGCAGTCGTCCGGGGGTGGCGGTGAGGATATCCACGCCCCGTCCCATGCTTTTGACCTGGGGATATTGTCCCACACCGCCGTAAACCACGGCGCGGCTCAAATTCAAACGACGACCGTAGGTGGCGAAACTGGCGTCGATCTGGGCGGCCAGTTCACGGGTCGGGGTCAGGATCAGGGCACGGGCCTGCCCGGAGCCGGGCCGGACCCGACGACGGGCCAGACGATCCAGAATCGGCAACGCGAACGCGGCGGTCTTGCCGGTGCCGGTCTGGGCGATGCCGAGCAGATCCCGTCCATCGCGAAGATGGGGGATGGCCTGTTCCTGAATGGGGGTCGGGGTGGTGTATCCTGCCTCTTCAATGGCGGCCAGGATGGGGGGAAGCAGATCAAACGAGGAAAAACCGGTCACGTTACGCCTTTTAGCAAACCGGGTGCCGAGCCTATGCCGAACGCCCCGGCAACCCGATGAACTTGATGCGCGTCCGATGACCGACAATGCGGGTTCCGGCTGACATTGTCAATGAATAACCGACAACAAAGCCACGCATAAATGACCGACAGGTCAAATCGCCAAGGCCAACAGCCGATCCGCACCCAAGGCGAGCAGTTCCCGGGCCAGGGCGCGTCCGAGGATTTCCGGCTCTTCGGGCAGGCCGTGACGCTCCAGGGTGATCAACTCCCGACCATCCAGGGAGCCGACCCGACCCGCCATCACCAGTTGTCCCGCTTCCAGCCGGGCATAGCCGGCGATGGGAACCTGACAGCCCCCTTCCAACTCATGGAGGAAAGCCCGTTCCGCCCTCACGGCCATGCGGGTCTCCCCATGATTCAAAGGCATAAGCAGACGATGGGTCTCCACGTCGTCCACCCGGGCCTCGATGCCCACCGCCCCCTGACCATTGGCGGGAATGACCTGATCCGGAGCGAAATACTCCACCACCCGTTCGATCAATCCCAACCGCTTGACTCCGGCTGCGGCCAGCACGATGGCGTCAAACTGACCCACTTCGAGCTTGGCGATGCGGGTGTTGACATTGCCCCGCAACGATTCGATGCGCAAATCCGGTCGCAGATGCAACAACTGGCACTGTCTTCGCAGAGACGACGAACCCACGCACGCCCCCTGGGGCAACTCCGCCAACCCGGCATAACGCACCGAAAGCAACACATCCCGGGGATCTTCCCGTTCCAGGATCACGGAGACCCCCAGACCGGCAGGAAATTCCGCCGGCACATCCTTCATGGAGTGGACCGCCAGATCGACCCGGCCATCCAGCAGGGCTTCTTCCAGTTCCTTGACGAACAGTCCCTTGCCTCCCACCTTGGCCAAAGGCACATCGAGGATCACATCCCCCCGGGTCTTGATGATGACCAATTCCGCCTGCAAGCCAGGATGGGCCGCCTGAAGCCGGGACTGGACCCAGCGGGCCTGCCAAAGGGCCAAGGCGCTACCCCGTGTGCCGATCTTGATGATTGTCTTCATGCGCTGACTCTGACGTTTCAAACCCGATGGTGGAAGGATCAAAAAGAGAGTATCCTGTGTACACCATGACACGAAACCCCCCTTGAGGACAAGGACCATGCGGGCTTTGGGCATCGAAAGCAGTTGTGACGAAACCGCCGCCGCCGTGGTGGAACTGACGTCAGGGGATCTCTTGGCCCGACCCATCCTGCATGCCAATGTGGTGCATGGTCAGGTGGAGGTGCATGCCCGTTACGGCGGGGTGGTGCCGGAGTTGGCCAGTCGCGCCCACATCCGCAACATTCAACCGGTGATCGCCCAGGCGTTTCAACAAGCGGGACTCTCCCCCCGACAGATCGACTGCGTGGCCGTGACCGCCGGACCGGGTCTGATCGGCGGTCTGCTGACCGGCATGGCCGCGGCCAAAGGCCTGGCGTTGGCTCTGGAGTGTCCCCTGGTGGGGGTGCATCACATGGAAGGCCATCTGATGAGTCCCTTCCTGGACCCGAACGCCGGCGACATGGATTTTCCTTTCGTGGCTCTACTGGTCTCCGGCGGTCACACCCTGCTGTTGCACGCCCGGGCGTTCGGAGACTATCACCCCCTGGGTCGCACCCGGGATGACGCGGTGGGCGAAGCCTTCGACAAGGGGGCGCGCTTGCTGGGATTGGGTTATCCCGGTGGGCCGGCCATCGCCACCCTCGCCCTGGGTGGCGACCGTCAGGCGATGCCGTTTCCCCGGGCCATGCCGGGACGGGAACAGTTGGATTTCTCCTTTTCGGGTCTGAAGACCTCCCTGCGCACGTTTCTGGGGCAACATCCGGAACGGATGCAAGAAGAATCCTGGCGGCGGGACGTGGCGGCGTCGTATCAAGAGGCCATCGTGGATGTGCTGGTCAGCAAATCCCTGGCCGCCTGTCGGCAGACCGGAGAAAAACGTCTGGTGGTGGCGGGTGGCGTGGGGGCCAATCAACGTCTGCGGGAACTGTTGCGGGAGCGCGCCGAAAAGACGGGAATCCAGGTCTATTTCCCCCCGCTGTCTTTGTGTACCGACAACGGGGCGATGATCGCTCTGGCCGGATTGCGGCGTCTGGAGGCCGGTCAGCGGGATGGATGGGAATTGAATGTACGGGCACGTTGGCCCGTGGAAAAAATCATTGAAAAAAAAGAAGGGGTCTGGGGGATTCATCCCCCAGGACTTTGACTTTTCTCTTTCCTCTTCTTTTTTTTCATCAATACAATCAATTTACTCTCTTCAATCATCCTTTTACAACTCAACCCTTTATCCACGAACCAGACATCCACCATGCAGACATCCAAAACAGCGATCATCGGCGCCGGTTCCTGGGGCACGGCTCTGGCTACGGTACTGGCCAGCAAGCTTCCGGAAGTCACCCTGTGGTGCCATGAGCCGGAAGTGGCGGAAGGGATCAACCGCATCCACCACAACCCCTTTTTCCTGAAAGAGTTCCCCCTGCCCCCCAACATCGTGGCCACCACCGACCTGACCCAGACCGCCCGCGATCATGCCATTCTGGTCATGGTGGTGCCGACCCAGTTCACCCGTGGGGTACTCAACGCCATTCGGGAGGTGGTGACACCGGAAACCCTGTTCGTCTCCGCGAGCAAGGGGGTGGAGGCGGCCACCATGACCCTGCTTTCCGACATTCACATCGAAATCCTCGGAAAAACCCTCGGGGAAAAAAGCTGTTTTCTCTCCGGTCCCTCCTTCGCCCGGGACACCATCATGCGTCTTCCGGCGGCGGTGTCCATTGCCGGCATCGACTTCGAACGGGTGGAACGGATACAAAAACTGTTTCACACCACTTGGTTTCGCACCTACTCCACAGACGATGTGGTGGGACTGGAACTGGGAGGCGCCTTGAAAAACGTCATCGCCCTGGCGGCGGGCATCTGCGACGGACTGGGCATGGGTCACAGCGCCCGGGCGGCGCTCATCACCCGCGGTCTGAACGAAATGCTGCGGCTGGGCCTGCAACTCGGCGCCAGACCGGAGACCTTCTCCGGACTGTCGGGACTGGGGGATCTGCTGCTCACCGCCACCTCGGACCTCTCCCGCAACCGCACCGTGGGGGTGCGCCTGGGCAAAGGGGAGAGCCTGGAGGCGATCCAGAAAGGCAGCCACGAAATCGCCGAAGGCGTGCGCACCGCCGAAGGCGCCCATCGGCTGGCCATGAAACTGGCCATCGACATGCCCATCACCCGTGCGGTATTCGGCATTCTGCACGAAGGACTCACCCCCCTGGACGCGGTCCGGGAGCTGATGGAACGGGATCTGAAACCCGAACACAACCCACCGGACCTTTAAAATCCCATGAAAACCAAACTCGCCAAACCGGGAGGCACCCACACCCGGACACGCCCGGTGATCGGCTGGCGGGAGTGGGTCAGTCTGCCTGAGCTGGGGGTGGAACGGATCAAGACCAAAATCGATACCGGTGCTCGCACCTCGGCCCTGCACGCCCTGGACCCCTTCCTCATCACCCGGGACGGGATCCATCTGGTACGCTTTCGCCTGCATCCGATGCAACGCACCAGCAAACCGGAACTCCTGTGCGAAGCGCCGCTGGTGGACAACCGGGCGGTGGTCAACTCCGGCGGCCACTCCGAACACCGCTTCGTGATCCTGACCCGCATGATCTTGGGCGGGCGGGAACTCGACGTGGAGATCACCTTGACCGACCGGGCACCCATGGGCTTTCGCATGCTGGTGGGACGCACGGCCATTGGACGCACATTTCTGGTGGATCCCGGACGGTCGTTCCTGGTATCCCGGAACAAGACGGAGGAAAGATGAGAATCGCCATTCTGGCCAGAAATCCCGAGCTTTATTCCCACAAGCGGCTCGTGGAGGCGGCACGGAGTCGGGGACACGAGGTGGAGATCATCGACACCTTGAAAGTCTATATGAACATCTCCTCCAATCAACCCACGGTGCGCTACGGCGGCAAGGTGCTGAACGGCTTCGACTCGGTGATCCCGCGCATCGGCGCCTCCATCACCTTTTACGGTCTGGCGGTGCTGCACCAGTTTGAAATGATGGGAGTCTATCCCCTCAACAGCAGCGAATCCATCGCCAAGTCGCGAGACAAGCTGCGCTGTCTGCAACTGTTGGCCGGAGCCGGAGTCGGACTGCCGGTCACCGGATTCGCCCATGCCACCCAGTTCACCGACGATCTGATCCAGATGGTGGGCGGCGCGCCGGTGGTGATCAAACTGCTGGAAGGCACCCAGGGAATCGGCGTGGTGCTGGCCGAAACCCACCGCTCGGCCAAAAGCATGATCGAAGCCTTTCGCGGCATGGACGCCAACATTTTAGTCCAGGAGTACATCAAGGAGGCCGCCTCCGCCGATATACGCTGTCTGGTGATCGGGGAACGGGTGGTGGCCGCCATGAAACGCCAAGGCAATGAAGGCGATTTTCGCTCGAATCTCCATCGGGGGGGTCAGGCCACCTCGGTCCGCATCACCCCGCAGGAACGACAAACCGCAGTGCGGGCTGTCAGACTCATGGGGCTGAATGTGGCAGGGGTGGACATGCTGCGCTCGGATCGGGGTCCGCTGGTGATGGAAATCAACTCCTCCCCCGGTCTCGAAGGGCTGGAAAAGGCCACCGGCACGGACGTGGCCGGAAAGATCATCCATTTTCTCGAACAAAAACAAAATAAAACAAAAAAAATCAACACCACCACCTAAACTCAAGGACCGGATACCATGTCCACAACATCACACAAAATCGCCGGAGACATCTGGGGAGGATTGGCGGCCATGCTGGTGGCCCTGCCCTCCGCCATCGCCTATGGGGTGGTGAGTTTCACCCCTCTGGGGAGCAGCTATCTGGGGGTCGGGGCCATGGCCGGAGTCATGGGCACCGTCGTGCTGGGACTGATCGCCCCGGCCATCGGCGGCGCACCCCGTCTGATCACCGCGCCGTGCGCCCCGGCGGCGGCGGTGCTTTCCGCCCTCACCGTGGAACTGCTGGCCGGAACCCAGGCCGCGTCCTCCGTCACCCCGGAACAGGTGCTGTTGCTGCTGGCTGTGGTGGGACTGCTCTCCGGCATACTCCAGATCCTCTTCGGGGTTCTCGGAGGCGGCAAGGTAATCAAGTTCATCCCCTACCCGGTGGTCTCCGGTTATCTGAGCGGCGTGGGTGTGCTGATTTTCTTAAGTCAGGTGCCCAAACTCCTCGGCTGGCCCAAAGGCACCACCCCCATGCAAGGACTGTTCGACCCCTCCTTGTGGCAATGGACCGGTATCGTGGTGGGCATCGCCACCATCATCGGCATGAGCCAGGCTCCCCGACTCACCAAAATCGTTCCGGCCCCCATCATCGGACTGATCGCCGGCATGACCACCTATTTTCTCATCGGACTGGGCCATCCGGAACTCTATCAACTGGCGGGCAACAAACTGCTGATCGGCCCCATCGACGTGGATTTCACCGCCATGACACGGGGCATGGAAGACCGTTGGAACGCGGTCGGCAAAATGGGCATCAAGGATCTGGTGGCCATACTGGTTCCGGCCTTGACCCTGGCGGTACTCCTGTCCATCGACACCTTGAAAACCTGTGTGGTGGTGGATGCCCTGACCCGCTCCCGGCACGACTCCAACCGTACCCTGATCGGTCAGGGCGTGGGCAACGTGTTGACCGCCGTGGTGGGCGGCATGCCCGGCGCCGGTACCATGGGCGCCACCCTGGTGAGCGTCAACAGTGGCGGTCAGACCCAGCTTTCCGGACTGCTGGAAGGGGTCTTCTCCCTGGTGGTGCTGCTGCTTTTCGCCCGTCTGATCGGCTGGGTGCCCATCGCCGCCCTGGCGGGAATCCTCATGGTGGTGGCCTACCGCATGTTCGACTGGCACAGCTTCACCATGCTCAAACAGCGTACCATGATCCTGGATTTCTTTGTCATCGCCGCGGTGGTGGTGGTGGCGGTCGGGTTCAACCTGATCGCCGCCGCCGGGGCCGGAATCGGCTTCGCCGTGATTCTCTTCCTGCGGGATCAGGTGCGCACCTCGGTGGTCAGACGGCGACGCCATGGGGATCAAGTCTCCTCCAAACGCATCCGTCTGCTGGAAGAAAAAGAGATCCTGGCCGCCAACGGTCAGGTGACCACCATCGTGGAGTTGCAAGGCAACCTCTTCTTCGGCACCACAGACCAGCTCTTCACCAGCCTGGAGGCCGACATCAAGACCTGCCGATTCCTGATCATGGACATGCGTCACGTTCAATCGGTGGATTTCACCGGCATTCGCATGCTGACCCAGATCGGCGCCATGTTGAAAGAACGGGAAGCCTACCTGATCTTCAGCGAACTGCCCGTCTCCCTGCCCACGGGACTGGATCTGGGTGCCTACTTTGAACAAACCGGCCTGCTGACCCATGGGGACAACATCCGCCTCTTCCCGGAACTGGACGCGGCCATGGAGTGGATCGAAGATTGGTTGATCGACGAAAACCGCAAGATCAAATCCGGAGAGGAACGACTGTTGAACTGGAGCGACATCCCCTTGTTGCGGAATCTGCTCAACGAAGAAAGCACCGCAACCCTCGCCTCATCCGCCGAAGAAAGAAGCCTCAACGCCGGTGACAAGGTGTTCAATCGTGGGGACGAAGGCGATGAACTCTACCTGATCCGCCGGGGCCAGGTGCGCATGATGTTGTCGTTGCAAGACGGCAAAAGCCTGACGTTGGCGGTCTTTGGACGGGGGCACTTCTTCGGCGACATGGCTTTTCTGGATTATGGCCGCCGCTCCTCGGACGCTCTGGTGGACACCCCGACGGATCTGTACGTCATCTCCCGCAAACGCTTCGAGGAACTGGCCAAAAGCCATCCGGATCTGGGCTACCACTTTTTCAGCCGCCTCGCCCGCGCCCTCTCCCACCGACTGCGCTACACCAACGCCGAATTGCTGGCGTTGAAGGAGATGTAATTCGATACCGGACGACACACCAGCAACGATCGCCCATCGGCGCTGCCCGATGGGCGATCCGGAAACAATCGCCCCTTGAACTCCCTGCCACAAAAACGCCCCCTGTCGACTTTCAGACACGCCAGCCGGTCAAACCGGGGCTGTTTTGTGCCGGGCGGGCGTATTCCTCTTCAAGCCGGACAGAATTGCTTGAGCGTCACAAAAGCGAACTCCTGATACCCCTTGATCGACTCTTCATCCAACTGATCCATGATCGGCAGCACTTTCGATTCAAAGAAGTCCTGGCCCGCCTGGATCCTGTCATCGCTCACGATCTCCCACTCTGGTCCCAATTGAGACATCAAGCTGCTTGGATCAGAAAAGTTGGGTATTGACATGGACCTCTCCACACAAACAATAACAAAATTTTGACACCGGGCAAAAAAACGAACAAGCCCGACAGTTTATTCCACGGTTAGCAACATCAGCACCAATTCAAGAGTGACCACGTCCATTGCCCTGCCGGTCCCATCCTTGCCGGTACCAACCCGGAGTGGTCTCGCTCGCGGGAACTCACGATCCCGCACATGACGTCCTGGGCAGTCATGACGCACACTACGCAAAACAAGAAAAGAGTGAAAAAAATCCAACACCCCATTCTTGAAAACACTATATCCCATTCAGGTTATGGGTGTACATAGGCATTGTAAACGGTTCCCCATCCAGTTTAATCCGCAACGTGACAATCTTCGGCTGGGAACGGTCAAAAACAACCACTTCAGATCGATCATGCACCATAAAAAAAGGATAGGCATGTTTGTCGCTTGCAGTGGCGTCCAGCACAAACCGCAGCAGACACTCCTGTTTTCCATACGATTGCGCATCACTGACTTCGACAATCCAAATATATTTGGGCATATCCATCAGAAAGACAGGATTGACCATCCGTGCTTTGATGGATGCCCTCATCCGACACAGAAATGATTTATAAGAATAGGATGTCGCTATAAAATACCGAACGATGCGCGTTCTCCCCTTCAAAAAGGAGAGATCCAGTCCGAACCAGTTCAGATCCAGATTGGTGAAAATCTGGTTCATGTACCCATCCACCCGCTCGGCTGACAGGAAGATCTTTTCGGGCAAAGGCACCAGAAAGCCGTTGATGGCATCCATCGCATATTTTTCATCAGGCTCCTTGACCGGTCCGAGGAGCTTGTAAGGAAAATTATTGTCGTCATTCACCACCAAGGAATTGATCAATTGAAACGACGAGATGCATTCATCCTGGGTGCAGAGGCTCAACCAATCCGGTTGCAACGGACCATGACCCACAATGGCGACCGCGTGTTCATGCGCTTTCAAGATGCCGAACACCGGAAACCCGGATTCTATATAGCTGTACATATAAACAAGAAAATTATTATGATAACCGGCCACTTTGGTGTGACGACCCACCATGTAATCATGATGTAACCGTTCAGCCCAGTAAAACGCTTCAGGCGGTCTGAAGCATCAAAACAGCCTACCTGGGCAGGAGAGAAGGGGCAGTTTGACCTCGCAAATTCGCATGGATTGCCTGCATCAGGAATTCGAGGACATTGCGTTTCTGTTGGCGACAGGTGGCAGCCACAGTCATGATCCGTTCCGCGAAGCGACTT